>URWG01000065.1 GCA_900551495.1 uncultured Eubacteriales bacterium | reverse complement strand
GGGGATCGGCTCGCCCCAGTAGCGCTGACGGGAGAACACCCAGTCGCGGAGCTTGTAGTTCTCCTTCTTCCGGCCGATGC
This sequence comes from uncultured Eubacteriales bacterium, assembly GCA_900551495.1. GTDB lineage: Bacteria > Bacillota > Clostridia > Oscillospirales > Oscillospiraceae > JAZOXB01. The sequence goes on along the minus strand of URWG01000065.1, from coordinate 9,262 downwards.
CCTTTTCCGTGAGGAAGTCAATGATCGCCTTTTTTGCCTCCTCGACACTCATACCGTCCATAAAGCCGGAGTTGACCATCACGCCCGTGGCGCAGTCGGTAAACGCCGCTTCCTCGACATTGCCGCCCTTGACGACCTCAATGATCTCGCAGCCGAACTTCTTTGCAAACGCCCAGTCACGGTCATCGTGCGCCGGAACCGCCATGATCGCACCGGTACCGTAGGTCGCAAGAACATAGTCGGAAATGAAGATCGGGATCTCCTTACCGTTGACGGGGTTGATACCCTTGACGCCCTTGAGCATCACGCCGGTCTTGTCCTTGACCAGCTCCGTGCGCTCAAAGTCGGACTTTGCCGCCGCCTCGGCCTGATAGGCCTTGATCTCATCAACGTTTTCCAACCTCGTCGGCATTTTCCAGCCGATCCATCCACTCGGCAAGCAGCGCGTGCTCCGGCGAGAGGACCATATAGGTCGCGCCGAACAGCGTATCCGGACGGGTGGTATAAATCAGAATATCGTCGCCGAGCGTCGAGGAGAAGCGAACCTCCGCGCCGGTGGAATGACCGATCCAGTTGCGCTGCTGTGCCTTCACGCGGTCGGGGAAATCCACAGTGTCCAAATCGTCCAGCAGCCGTTGGGCATACTGCGTAATGCGCAGCATCCACTGGCTCTGCTCACGGCGAATGACCGGGCTGCCGCAGCGCTCGCAGACGTTCTCCACGACCTCCTCGTTGGCAAGCACGCACTTACAGGAGGTGCACCAATTGACCGGCATCTGCGCCTTATACGCAAGCCCGTGCTTGTAAAGCTGCAGGAAAATCCACTGCGTCCACTTGAAATACTTCGGGTCGGTGGTGTTGATCTCGCGGTCCCAGTCGAAGCTGTAGCCGAGCGCCTTGAGCTGGGAGCGGAAGGTGGCGATATTATTCTTCGTCACGACGGCGGGATGGACATGATTCTTGATTGCGAAGTTCTCGGTCGGCAGACCGAACGCGTCGTAGCCCATCGGGAACAGGACGTTCTGCCCCTGCATCCGATGCTTGCGGGCGATCACGTCCATCGCGGTATACGGGCGGGCGTGACCGACGTGCAGACCGACGCCGGAGGGGTAAGGGAACTCGATCAGCGCATAGAATTTTTCCTTTTCCGCGCCCGTTTCCGCCTGATAAAGCTGCTTTTCCTCCCAAATTCGGTGCCATTTTTCTTCAATGGCTGTAAAATCGTATTTCATTTAATTCTCCTCGAAATTCAACGGAATTTGCTTTGCGTCGTTCCAGAGGCGCTCAAGGTTGTAAAATTCTCTCGTTTCGTTGGTAAAAACATGGACGACGAGGCAGCCGAAGTCCAGCAGCACCCACGTCCCGCCGCGGTGCCCCTCGCGATGCAGCAGCGGTTCGCCCAGCTCGTCCGCCACGACCGCCTCCACGCTGTCACAGAGCGTCTTGACGTGCGGCGCGGAGGTACCGGTGCAGATCAGGAAATAGTCGGCAATACTGGTCACGTCCGCAACCTCCAGCAGCTTTACGGACAGTCCCTTGCGGTCATCGAGGACCTTTGCCGCTCGCAGTGCGAGCTCTTTCGGTGTATACAAGCGCGTCTCCTCCTTTATTTACGGCTCCGTCGTCGGAGCTTCGGTCGTTTGGTTATCCGTGCTCTCCTGCGTCTGCTCCGAGCTTTCCTCGGGCGCGGAGGAGGCAGTCGTTTCCTCGGTCGCGTCGGTCTCCTCGGTCGATTCGGTCTTTTTGCCGAAGCCGAAGGCGCCGATCTCGCCCTCCGTGCTGGCGCCGGTCTTTTGGCGGAAATTGAGGTCAAAGACGGTCAGCGGCTCCTCCGATGGGTTAAAGCTCGCGTTAATCAGCTCCAGCGCCTCCTGCGGATTGACCTGATAGAAGGCGTAGTCCTCAATGGTGATCTCCGTCCCGGGCAGCGCACGGCTGAACGAGGCTGCGAAGCTCGTATCCTTCAGCAGATACCCGAAATACATCAGGTCCTCCGCCGTCAGATCGGTCCTTGCCGCCGCAGCCAGCGCCTCGGCATTTTCCTCCACCTTATCCTGCGCGGCAAGAAGCTTGTCCAAAATTGTTTGCAGCAGACTGCGCTGCACGCGGGCAGGCTCCGTGCCGACGGTCGTATAATCCGCGTCAAATTGCAGAAGCTTCATCGCCTCCGCTGCGGTCAGCTCTCGCGTTCCCGCAGGCAGACCGGAATAGGCAGGCTCCTCGGGTATCTCAAACGAGATCGGTCCGACTGCCTTGATCGCAGCCTGCAGAACCTGCTCGTTGATCTCAAAGTAATAATCGGGTTGGAAGCCGAACATGGCGCGGACCTGCTCCTCCAGCGCCTGCACGCCGCGCTCGCCGCTCTCGGCAAATACGCGGTCGATCTTCGGCATCTCAAAGTTGCCCGAGATAAAGGTGTCACGCGGGATGCTCAGCATGGCGACCTCGGCATTGCGCAGATCTACGTTCAAAAGCAGGAGCGTTCCCGTGCTCTCGGTCGCCGGATCGACGGACAGCAGCAGGATATTGAGCCGCTGCGAGCCGTTGACACCCTTCGGCGCCTCCAGCGTTCTCGGCGCGTCCACCTGCGGAGGCGGATCGGAGTCGACCACATATTTGAGCGGCGAGGTCTTGCCCCCGTTATCCATCGCCAGCGGCTCTGCGCTCTTCTTAATCAGTGAGAAGCACACCAGCACGGTCGAAACGAACAGCACGATCGCCGCCAACAGCAGCAATGCGCCCCGCGCGGTCGGGCTGAGGCGGTTTTGCTCCTCTGCGCTCTCCTGCGGCTCGCGCATCTCCCGCGCGTTCTGCGGTGCGGGGTTCGGGCGCTGTATCGGGGCGGAACGCCGTCTCCGATTTCCAAAAATTTTCATGTTCAGAGTCCTTTCTGCTGCGCTCGGACACCGCAAAAATGCAGCGGTCAGGCGCGTTCTGTCTGATACTGATTTTTGATGAAACTATTTCATCAAGACTGCGCACACTCACCTCGTGCGAACGCACGATGCGCCTCATGCAGAATCTGACGCGCCTTTGGCGCTATAAAAAGCTTTTCAAGCTTTTTAACAGATTCTTGTATGAAAGTAACGGTAAGCGGCAAGGGAATCCGGTCCGATTTGGCTTCCCTTCTCGCGAAGCTGCCGCATGGTCATTTCAAGCCCGAGCAGCATTGCCGCGTCAAGGTTTGTCCACGTCAGACGGCGCAGCTCCCCGACACCCTCAAAATCGCGGCTCGGCTCCATGTAATCGGCAAGATAGAGGATCTTTTCCGCCGTCGTCATTCCCGCTCTGCCCGTCGTATGCCACTCGATGGCGCTGCAAACGGCATCGTTTTCGCCGAAAATACGCCGCGCCACGGCAGCGCCGGTCTTTGCGTGGAGCAGCTTGGGATTCTCGCGCTCAAAATGATTTAATATCATACCATATTCTTCGCACAATTTCAACTGTTCCTCTGCGGTCAGCGCCTTTGTCACGTCGTGCAGCGCACCCGCGCGGGCAGCATCGGTCACATTCTCGCCATAGTGCTCCGCCAGCGCCGCCGCCGTCTCGCTGCAGCCGATGACATGGCGCACCCGCTGCGGCTTCAGAAGCGACAGCCCGACCTCCCGCAGCTTGTCGAGCGGAAGGCTTTTCAGAGTGCGCGTCGTGTAATACAGTCCGTTTCCCCGGATATACTCCATGACCGACGGCGCCAGATAGCTCTCTCCACAGCCGAACGCCAGCATTGCGCGGACGGAGGTGGACGAATACGGCAGACAGCGGTTTTCCACCGTCACGACCCGTCCGCCGTAGGTCTGCTCCAACCGTGCGGCGCACTCCGCCAGCTCCTCGGCGCGGTCCTTCCCGCGGTGCGCAACGGCAAGCGTCGCTTCCCGCAGAATCCTTTCGGGATGATACCACGAGGAAAAGGACAGCAGCATATCCGTCCCCATGAGCAGGAACAGCTCGTCGTTCGGGTACTCCTCCCGCAGCGCGGCAAGGGTATCGGCGGTATAGCTTGTCCCCCCGCGGCGCAGCTCGATGTCCGAGACAAGCGCATAGGGGAGGTCCCGCACGGCAAGGCGCGTCATTTCCAGACGCAGCGCGGCGGGCGGGGTGTTCGCGCTCAGTTTTTTATGCGGCGGCACTGCGGCGGGGATCAGCAGCACCGTATCGAGCGCAAGCCTCTCCCGAAACTCCTCGACCGCCAAAATATGCCCCAAATGCGGCGGATTGAAGCTCCCGCCGAATATCCCGATCCTCGCCATAAGTGCCGTTCACCTCGATTTAATCAGAATTTCCTTTGTTCCTCCGTTTTTCGATCGCAGCCTCGATCGCCGCCTGACGGAAATACTCATTGCGGCGTTCGCGCTCCTCGTGCGCCCGCCTTCTGCGCTCCTGCGCACCGCGGCGGACGGGATTGGAGGCTTTCTTCTGTTCACGGCGGGCAAGCGCCGCAGCCTCCTGTGTCAGCTTTTCGGATTTCTTGTAAATAACGAATTTCGAACCGACGCACTGCACGCCGTCCGCGCCGACGCCCTCGCAAATCGCGTCGCACGCCTCCCGCGCCGTCAAAAGTGCGCTTTCCAGCACACGTCCCTTGACCAGCTCGCGCGCCTCAAGCTGCGTTCTTGCCTCGTCGAGCAGGCTCTGCGTCACGCCGCCCTTGCCGACCATGAGGGTCGTTTCCAGCGTGTTTGCCTGCGAACGAAGCGCAGCACGCTGCTTACTTGTCAGCATAGTTCCACTCCTTTCGGATGAGCTCGGCGAGCAGCGTCAGCGCCCTCGCACGATGAGAGATTTGATTTTTTACGTCTGCGGGCAGCTCGGCAAAGGTATGCCCACGCTCCGGCAGGTAGAACACCGGATCGTAGCCGAAGCCGTTTTCGCCGTGCGGCTCGGTCAGAATTTCACCGGGGCACTCGCCTCTTGCGACGAGCTTTCTGCCGTCCGGCGTCAGCAGCGTGATCACGCTGACAAATTTCGCGGCACGGTTTTCCTTCCCTTCCATTTTTTGCAGAAGGTAGTTGAGCCGGTCGCGGTCCGAGACGCACGCCGCGCCGCCGAACCGTGCGGAATAGACCCCGGGCGCGCCGTCCAGCGCCTCGACCATCAGACCGGAATCGTCCGCCACGGCTGCCATGCCGCTTGCGTCCAGCACCGCCTTGGCTTTGATATAAGAATTTTCCTCAAAGGTCGTTCCCGTCTCCTCCGGCTCGACCTGTATGCCCGCCTCGCGCTGGGAAACGACCTCCATCCCCAAGCGGGACAGGATCGCGTTCAGCTCGGCGATCTTATGGGCGTTATTGCTCGCAACGATCAGCTTCATTTCAAGCCTCCGAGGCAGGAGCTTTGCCGTCATTTCTCATTTTTATGCCTCCTTAAATCAGCGCATCCACAAACGAGCGGGCGTCAAAGGGCATCAGGTCGTCCGCCTGTTCGCCCACGCCGATGAATTTCACGGGAATTTGCAGCGCGTCGGCAACGGCGATAACGATACCGCCCTTTGCAGTGCCGTCGAGCTTGGTCAGCGCGATTGCCGTCACGCCCGCGATTGCCTTGAATTCCTTCGCCTGCATCAAGCCGTTCTGCCCCGTCGTGCCGTCGAGCACGAGCAGGACCTCCTTGTCCGCGTCAGGCAGCTCACGCTCGATGATGCGGGAAATTTTGCCCAGCTCGTTCATCAGATTTGCTTTATTATGGAGCCGACCCGCCGTATCGCAGAGGATCAGGTCCGTTCCGCGTGCCTTAGCCGCAGCGATCGCGTCATAGACGACCGCGGCGGGATCGGCGCCCTCATGCTGGCGGACGATCTCCACACCGCTGCGCCCCGCCCAAATTTCGAGCTGATCCGCAGCCGCCGCACGGAAGGTATCCGCGGCGCACAGGAGCACCTTTTTTCCCTCGGCGGCGTAGCGGTGCGCCAGCTTGCCGATGGTCGTGGTCTTGCCGACGCCGTTGACGCCGATCACAAGGACGACGGAGGGCTTCGTGCCCATGCGCAGCTCCGTCGAGCCGACATCCAGCATCTCGACCAAAATATCCTTCAGCGCGTCGTGAATTTCCTCGGCGGATTTCAGCTTTTCCGCCTTGACGCGCTCGCGGAGCCGCTCGACCGCCTTGCAGGAGGTCTCCACGCCGAGATCGGCAAGGATCATGCTTTCCTCCAGCTCCTCGTAAAATTCCTCGTCCGCGCCGGTAAAGGCGGAGAAAATACCGCCCAGCGTCGAAGCCATTGCCGTTCTGGTCTTTTTCAGACCGTTCTTGATTTTTTCAAAAAATCCCATAAGATTACTCCTCTGTCTTAATGCCAAGCTGCTGCTCCATTTGGTTCAAGTCCAAATGCAAAATCTTGGAAATGCCCTGCTCCTGCATCGTCACGCCGTAAAGCACGTCGGCAGCCTCCATCGTGCCGCGGCGGTGCGTAATGACGATGAACTGCGTCCTGCCGGAAAAACCGCGCAGATACCCCGCAAAGCGCTCCACGTTTCGGTCGTCGAGCGCCGCGTCGATCTCGTCGAGCATACAGAACGGCGTGGGGCGGACCTTCAAAATTGCAAAGTAAAGCGCAATTGCGACGAACGCCTTCTCGCCGCCGGACAGGAGCGTGATGGTTTTCAACTGCTTTCCCGGCGGCTGCACCTTGATCTCGATGCCGCACGAAAGCGGCTGACTTTCGTCCTCCAGCTCCAGCGACCCCTTGCCGCCGCCGAACATTTCGGTAAATGTCTCGCCGAAATATCGGTTGATCTTGGCGAATTCCGTCGTAAATATCTCCGTCATCTGCTTCGTGATGTCGCCGATGATGCCCTCCAAGTCCCGCTTGGACGTCAGCACGTCGTCGCGCTGCTCCGTCAGAGAGGTGTAGCGCTCGTTGACGCGGGCAAATTCGTCGATCGCGCCGAGATTCGGCGTTCCGAGTGCGGAAATCTTCCGTTTCAGCTCCCCGCTGCGCTTCTGCGCCGCAGCGACGCTCTCAATCTCGGCTGCCTGCGCGGGTGCGGTCGTGCGGGTCAGCTCGTAGCTCTCCCACAGACGGTCGAGAATCTGTTTCTCCTCCTGCTCGGCGGAGTTCTTTCGCGCCTCCAAGCGGGCGCTCTCGCGCTCCATATTCAGAATTTCGCGGCTTTTATTCTGCGCGTCCTTCTCGGTGGAGGTCTTGCGTGCTTCGACCTGCATCCGCTCCTCAAGCGCCTGCTTCAGCGTATCGCGGCGGGACTGTCCCTCGCCGTTCTGCCGTTCCAGCTCCTCCTCCCGCTGCGCGATCTCGGCAAGCAGGCGGTCATTTTCTTCGCCGTAGGTTTTCAGCAGCGCAAGCTTCTGTTCGCGGTCGCCGCGCATGGCAAGCTCCAAGCCGCGCAGCCGCCCGATGGAGTCCACGGCGGTCGTCCGCTCCGCCTCAAGCGCCGCAATCTGCATCCGAACGGCGGTCATCCGCTCACTCAGGCGGGTCGATTGCTCGGCGGCAACGCTCTGCCCGTCGGAAACCGTGGCAAGCTCCTGCTCCGCAGCGGTGATCTGCTGCTCCAAGGACGCGATCTGCGCCGTCAGAGCATCGCGGCGGGCGGTGTCCTCTCTGCGGCGCTGCTCCAAGGAATCCAGCTCGCGTTGAGAGCCGCCGATCGCGTCGGTAATGGCATCGGCAAGGACGGAAAACTGCTTCCACTCGCCCTCCAGCCGCAGCGTCTCATCCTGCGCGGTGCGAAGACGCGTTTCCTCAACGCCCAGCTCATAGGTGACCTCGGCAGCGCGACGCTCCGCCTCGGCAAGCTCCGAGCGCAGCTTTTCCAGCCGCTCCTGCGTCTGCCGCTGTTGGGTGCGCAGGCGCTCCAGCTCGTTGGCGCGGGACAGGATTCCGGCGCTGCGGGATACCGAGCCGCCCGTCATGGCGCCGCCGGCATTGAGCACCTGCCCGTCCAGCGTGACCAAGCGGAAGCGGTGTCCGTAACGGTCGGCAATGGCGATCGCCGCGTCCAAGTCCTGCGCGATCACGGTTTTTCCGAGCAAATTCGCGACGATACCGCGATAGCTCTCTTCGCAGGAGATCAGCTCCGATGCGATGCCGACAAAGCCGCGGCAGCTCTCAACGCCGCGCTCGTCCAGCCGCTTGCCGCGGATCACGTTCAGCGGCAGGAAGGTCGCGCGGCCGGAATCGGTGCGCTTCAGATATTGAATGGCAGCCTTTGCCGCCTGTTCGTCATTCACTACGATCTGCTGCATGGCACTGCCGAGCGCGATCTCGATCGCGACGGTATATTCATCCTTCGTGCGGATCAGGGTCGAAACCGGTCCGCGGATACCGCGCAGAGAGCGCTCCTTCTCCTGCATTACGACGCGGACCGCCTTGGAAAAGCCCTCGTATTCGCGCTCCATCTCCTCAAAGAGCTTACGGCGCGAGGTGACGGTTTGTAAGGTGACCTCCTCCGCCGTCGCCTGCTTTTTCAGCTCGTCGCGGCGCTCGATCCGCGCAGTTTCGCGCAATCGGTAGCCCGCGATCGTATTCTGCGCGGCAGTGACCTCCTCCCGCGCCTCCTCCAGCGCCTTGGCGCTTCGGTCACGGTTGGAGATTGCCTCCTCCTGCCGCTGCGAGGCGCCGCTGCAATCCGCAAGGACCTGCTCGCGGCGCTCGTCTGTCCGTTCGATAGACTCCGTTGCCGCCGTCAGGTCCGAGCGCTTGGCGGAAAGCTCCGTGCGCAGGCGCTCCTGCTCGTTGCGGACGGTGAGATACCGCCGCGTCATGCCCTCGGCGGAGTCGGCAAGGCGTCTGCCCTCCTCCTCGGCTTCGGTACGCTGCGCAGTGAGGGCTTGCGTCTCCTGCGCGATCTCGGTAATGCGCGCCTCCAATGCGGCAATCTGCTCGCCGATGCCGCCGCTGCGGTTTTTCTGCTCGGCAAGCTCGCTTTCCACGCGCGAGATATTGGCGGCACAGTTTTCGCTGTTGGTGCGCAGGACTGCGATCTGCCCCGCCGTCGCCTGCGACAGCGCCTCCGCCTGATTGATCTCCTCGCGGAGTCGATCGGTCTCCATGTCGCGGTTGTGCAGATCAAAGGTCAGCGTCTCGGACGTAACGTAAAGCTGATCGAGCGCGTCATGCTCCTGCTGCAAAATAAATGCTGCGGAGCGGTAGTCCTCCTCGGCTTTGCGCGCCGTTGCGCTGAGCTTGTCCAGCGAACGCAGCCAGAGCGCGATCTCCAGCCCCTTATATTCGTCTCGATATTCCAGATACTTTTTTGCCTTCTCCGCCTGTTCCCGCAGCGGCTCGACCTGCAGCTCCAGCTCGGAG
>URWG01000064.1 GCA_900551495.1 uncultured Eubacteriales bacterium | reverse complement strand
GGCGGGAGAATTGCCCCCCCCGCCGTCAAAATTACTATCCTTCTTTATGCCAGACCGTAAGGCTCTCGTCCGGCGAATCGCAGACGACAAAGCCGTTCTCCGTCAAAAGCGTGATGAAATCTTCGCGCGACCACGTTTCCCACGGCGTCACGGAATAGCGCTTATAGCTGAGCTTGGCGTCCATGACCACATACTCCGACGAGAGCAGATGCTCTGTCGAGCAGTATTGCAGGTCATACAGCGTCGGACAGTCCGCCAGCGGCACGGTATAGAAGGTCGTCGCCGTAATGACCGTATCGCGCGGGATACGGTCCAAATGCTCCGCGATCATCTCGGAATGTGCCGCAGTCTCGCGGTAATAGCGGACCGTTGTCACGGCATTCGGAAGGACCGCCGCACCGGTCAGACACGCTGCGATTGCCACTGACGCGAGCAAGGGTACGCACTGCGTTGATTTTTCGCGGGCGCCGCGCGTCAGGTCGCTCAGATTCACCGCCGTCAGATAGAACAGGCACGCCGTCGCGCCGTAGGAGTACTGAAACAGGATATTGTGCTGATAGGAGTAGTCGGACAGCAGATTGAACAGCACATAGGGGATCAGCAGGACAAACCGCTCAAAGCGGCGCGTCAGCAGCGGCAAGCCCAGCAAGGGCAGCAGCGTTTGGGCAATGTAGGCAAGCTTCTCCCGCTCCACACACTCCGCAATTGCCTTCATCGGCAGCAGGAGCACCGTTTTGACCACGGAAAGCAGCGAATCCGACCCCTCGGGCATCAAATTGCCGTAGCGGTAGGTCATCACGCCGTCGCCGGAGGTGCTCAAAAAGCCCGTTACACAGAGGAAATAGCCGATCGCGCCGAGCAGCAGACAGCCGCCCATCGTCAGATGCCGGCGGTCGCGGGAGCCAAGCCCCGAAAGCGGCGCGTAGATGCCGACCACCGCCACATAGACCGCCGCATCCTCCTTGACCAGCAGCGTCAGCAGCCCGAACAGCGCGGCACCCCAACCGCACCGCCGCTCCAGGCTGTCCAGCAGCCACAGCAGCAGCGGCGTTAAAAACACGTTTTCATGCAGATCGTAGCTCATGCCGCCGGAATAGGCGGGATATGCCAGCAGCAGCCCGCAAAGCAGCGCCGCCGCCATACCCGAAAGCCCGTTGCGCCGCGCGATCCGCCACAGCGGGATCACCGCCGATGCCAGCACCGCCGCCTGTAACAGCTCCAGCGTGACCGCCGAGGGAAACACCGCAAAAATCGGCAGCAGCAAATAGTAAATCGGCGAAACATGGACCGCAAAATGGGACATCAGTCCGTCACGCTCCAGCGTTGTATTCGGCAAGCCGGTCGTGCGCATACTATGGAACATCTGCGTAAAGATTCCCATGTCATAGGTCGGACAGGAAAGCGACAGCACGCGGCAGGTCAGCCACACGCCGACCGTCGCGAGAAACAGCGCCGCAAGCAGGGCGGTCAGTACGCGCCCGCCTCGACTGCCCTCGGGCTGCGTTGTCAGAAGCGGTGCGTCCTCCCTCGCGCCCTTGCAGGCGTAGACCGCCAGAAGAGCCGTCACCGCCGCACACGTTACCAAAAGCGGCAGCGTAAAGGAAGCCGCCAACGCCGTCGCCGCATACCACACAAACACGACCGCCAAGGCGCAGCGCTCCAAGCGCTCCGTCTGCCAAAACCACGCCGCCGCGTACAGCAGGGCAAGGCAAAGTGCCGTCACGCCGAGAAGCGCGGGCAGGGACATCGCCTGCGCCCCGTGCATCGTCTCCAAGCCGCGCAGCGACGCGGGCAGGAGCGTATAAAGCAGCGCACAGCCCGTCAGCCACGCAAGCAGCACCCGGCGGATCACGTCGCTCGGGCAGAGCAGCTCGCGCCTATTTCTGCGTCGCGTCAGCATCCGCGTTTTCGCCTCCCTCATCTAAAAAAAGCAAATCCAGATCGACCGCCGTCGGGATCCCGTCAATCTGCCCCGCGTCGGAATATTGCAGGCAGTTGAAGGCATAGCGGAAGGTCGGGACATCGCCGTATTCCGCGAGCCAAAGAGAGTAGTCCTTCAATCGCTCCAAATCGTAGTGCAGATAGCCCTGCGTCTGATTGAAATAGACGCCGCCGCGATAGCCGCGCTTTTCGACAGCGGAACAAAATGCGATCGCGCAGTCCGTCAGCTCGACCTCCGTCTCACTCTGCACCCGTTCGCCGCCCGAGGCGACCTCCCAGTCGAAATAGAGCGGCAGCTCCAGCCCGGCGCCGTCGAGCAGGTCGCAGGCATACTCCGCCTCCTCGACCGCTTCGGCGGGATTCATCGCCTGCGAGAAAAAGTACGCGCCCAAGCGAAGTCCCGCCTCCCGCGCACCGAGCAGGTTGGCGCGGAATTGCTCATCCTCATACAGCTCGCCGATCGTGGAGCCGCGATAGCCGATGCGGACGACGGCAAACTCCGCGCCCGCGTTCTTCACCGCCGCCCAATCGATCGCGCCCTGATGCGCCGAAACATCGATCCCGACAAGATGGTTTGCGTCCCGATAATGCAAAAAGCCGTTTTCCGAATAAAAGCCGTCGGCGTTCCACGGATTTTTTGCGCGGGTATCCAACGGGACGATCGGCGCCGCCTCCGGCAGCAGCAGGACGATCAACGCGATCAGCAGACACAGCGCCGCCGCGCCGATCGCAATATAAAGCCCGATCGGGCGGGATTTTTTTCTTTTTCTTCTCTGTGCCATAGGGCACCGCCTTTCGATTTTATCGGCATTTACTCTTGATCATTATATCATATCCGTCAATCCCCGTCGAAAAAAATCAATTTAGTGCTTGTCTCGGCGGCGGATATGGTGTAAAATAGACGCACTCTTGTAAGATTCGGGAGGTTTCGTTTTGAAACGAACGCTGATACTGTTTTTCACGCTGCTGACGGCAGTCGGTTTGGTCGGCTGCGGCACTGCTCCCGCGACCCGCTCGGAGGAGCCGTCCTCCGCCGCGGCAACGGCAACGCTGCGCGCCGTCGGGGATATCTATCTGACCGACGGGATGCTCGACGCCGCTGTGCTCCCTGACGGCAGCTATGATTTTTCGACGCAGTTTGCCGGCATTATCCCCGCGCTTGCCGACGCAGACCTGACGCTGGCGAATTTTGAGGGCAACTTTGACTCCGCGCCCTACGGCAAGGAGCTTGCAAGCTACCCCGACGCGCTGGCAAAAACGCTCTCCGCTGCCGGGATCGACCTGCTGCAAACGGCAAACACCTACAGCATTTTTAACGGCATGGCAGGCATGGAACGCACCAAATCCGTGATCGAGGCGCAGGGCATGACCGCCTTCGGCACCTACGTCAGCGCTGCGGATCGTGCGGACAATCAGGTCGTCGTGCGGGAGGTCAACGGCATCCGCTTTGCCTTCGTCGCTTTTACCAAAGGACTTGGCGGTATGGGACTGCCGACCGGCGCGGAATACTGCGTCAACCTGCTCTATACCGATTATACGTCGAACTACGAAAATATTGACTATGACGGCATCCGTGCGGTGATGAAAGCCGCCCGAGGCACCGATCCGGACGTGCTCGTCGTCTCGCTGCACTGGGGCAGCGAAAATACCCGCGAGGTCAGCTCCTCGCAGGAGAATATCGCAAATCTGCTGATCGACTGCGGTGCGGACCTCATTCTCGGCTCTCATTCGCACCTCGCCGCCCCCATCGAGCAGCGCGGCGTCCGAATGGATAACGGCGAGGATAAGACCGTCGTCATTGCCTACGGGCTGGGCGACCTGAGCGCCGTGGAGGAGAGCAGCTCCACCGTCGGCGTGATGCTGGATCTTGAGGTCACGAAGAATTCCTCTGGCGACACCTATTTCAGCAAGGTCGATTACCGTGCCGTCGGCGCGGTCGATCGCGGTGAGGAGATTCAGAACCGCTACCGAGTGCTTGACATCGACGCGGCGCTGGCGCTGTATGAAGCGAACTACTATGACCGCGTCAGCGGCAGCCTGTATGAAACACTCGTCGCCAAACGCGAGAGCTTGGAGGGCTACGTCCATCCCGCCACCGAACCGGCAGAATAAGCAAACCCGCTCTGTGCAGTACGCACAGAGCGGGTTTCAGCGCGTCAATGAACCCTCAGTTATGTCATTCCGAGGAGCGAAGCGACGTGGGAATCTCATGCGAAATGTTTCGAATTCGCCGAAGCTTATAAGAATTTCGAACAATTCTGCGAGATTGCCACGACCCTTTCAGGGTCTCGCAATGACAGACTTGGTGCTTTACTGACAGTATGGGGCGATACTTTCTGCGCTGCGTTCGTTTGCGGTGAGGTAGGGGCACACCGCCTACGCAAAGATCAGTGCCATTTACAGCCCCAGATCCTGCATCACGCCGCGCAGAGCGACCTTGATGGGGCTACTCTCCGCGACATGGGCGCTGGGCTTGCCGTCGCAGTCCGCCTCATAGACCGCTTCGTCCTGCGGCAGAACGCCGAGCAGCGTCAGGTTCTGCTTTTTGATCTCCTCGCGCACGCCGTCGTTCAAAACGCCGTTCGGCGCACGGTTGACGATCAGTCCCATCTTCGTGGGCTTGAGGTTCAGCTCGTCCACCATCCGCGCGATGCGCCCGACCGCCTGAATCCCGCGGCGGGAGCAGTCGGAGACCAGCAGCAGCGTGTCCACATGGGGCAGCGTGCCGCGCGCGATATGCTCCATGCCCGCCTCGTTGTCGATGACGGTGTAGCGGTACGCGCCGAGGTACTTGTCCATCTGCGTTTTCAGCACGCCGTTGACGTAGCAGTAGCAGCCCTTGCCCTGCGTCCGTCCCATGACGAGCATATCAAAGTCGTCCTCCTCCAAAAGCGCGTCGTTGAAGCGCATTTCGGCGTAGTCCGCCTTGGTCATGTTTTTGGGGATCACGTCGCCGCGCAGCTCCGCCTGTGCGATCTCCTCGCGGATCTCGCCGAGGGAGGTGACGGACTCAACGCCCAGCACCTCGTTCAGATTGGAGTTTGCGTCGGCATCGACGACCAGCAGCGGTCCCTTGCCGCTTTTGATGAGGTAGTCGATCAGCATTCCGCAGACCGTAGTCTTGCCAACGCCGCCCTTACCGGCGACTGCGATGGTATGCGTCATAAAAATTGCTCCTTTGCGAAGGGGGATTCTGCCGCTGCACGGTGGCGGACGAAAGAAGCCGTCCTGCCGCTGTGCAGCGGCGGGAGATCATCAGATGAGGTCGAGCAGACCGGCTTCCTTGGCAATGCGGGCAACATCGTCGTACTTGTTCAGTGCGTACAGATGGATGCCGTTGATGCCGCAGGCACGGTACTCGTCGATCTGACGGATGGTGTATTCGATACCGGCTTCCTTGAACGATGCCTTCTTGCCCTCGACGTCGGCGTCGAAGCAAGCCTCGTCGCCCTTTGCGGTCTTGAGACCGACGGAGAAGGGGTTCGGGAAGATCCAGTTCTTAGAGATCAGCTCACAAAGCTCTCTGGGCATGACGCAGCCGTTGCGGGAGAGCGCCATGTTGATGGTAGCAGCCTGATCGAGGATCGGCATGATGCCCACATCGACGGGCATCCAGATGCCGGCGGCACGGATGGCGTCGAGCCAGTAGCGGAACTGGTCCATATCCCAGCAAAGCTGCGTCATGATGTAGTCCGCGCCGTTGTCCTGCTTCTGCTTCAGGAACGCGATGTCAGCCTCGAGCGAACGGCAGGCGATATGACCCTCGGGGGAGCCGGCGACCGCGATGGTGAACTTATCGCCGAATTCCCGGCGGACGAACTTGACAAGCTCGGTGGCATAGTGCAGATCGCCGCCGGTGCCCTTCCAGCCGAAGGGAAGGTCGCCGCGCAGGGCGAGCATATGGTCGATGCCGTTGTCCAGATAGGTCTGGAGCTGGTCACGGATGCCTTCCTTGGTGTTGCCGATGCAGGTGAAGTGGGTGACGGGGGTGCATTTGCCGTCGTCCTTGATCTTCTTCAGAACCTCAAGGTTCTTGCCGACGTTGGTGCCGCCCGCGCCGTAGGTGCAGGAAATGTAGTCGGGGTTGAGCGTGTAGAGCTTTTCCAGCACGCCGTCCTTGCCGCAGAGCTTTTCCATGCCGACATCGGTCTTGGGAGGGAATACCTCAAAGGAAAACGCATTGCGCCGGTCCATGATTTCAGCTACATTCATAGTGATTTTGCCTCCTATTCTTTCTTTCGTTCGTCCGTATGGGACGGACATTCCGATACAAATTTATCGTATCACACAATAGCGTAAATTTCAAGCCATAATCCCGCTAAAATAAATTTTGGCAGCACAAAAAAGTGTGGAAACCGTCGGCTTGACGGATGCTGCCGCGCCGCAGCGGGGGATTGACCCGTGACAGCCGTCTGACACGCGGGAATAACCGTTCGACGAACGCGAACATTTTTCGACACGAGTAATTTAACAGGATATTATTAACGATTTTTCCCGTATATTTTCGTTATTTTTGAAAAAAGATCACCCTCTCGCCTTGCAGGGGCGGCGCTTTTATTGTATAATGCAAGTATCATCCAAAAGTGTTCTGTTTTTTCCATTCTCGTTTGTGTTTTCTGCACAAACGCAAAGAGAGGTTCTCGATATGGCAACATTTTTCCTCAACGGCACGGAGGTCACCGTCACAAAAAAGCAAAAGCTGCTGCGCTTCCTGCGCGACGAGATGCACATTACCTCCGCGAAGGACGGGTGCAGCGAGGGTGCCTGCGGTGCCTGCACCGTGCTGATCGACGGCGAGCCGTGCCGTGCCTGTATCCCCGACACCGAGCGGCTGGACGGCAAATCCGTCCTCACGGTCGAGGGACTGAGCGATTTTGAAAAGGCGGTCTATACCTTCGCATTCGGCGAGGCGGGCGCGGTCCAGTGCGGGTTCTGCATTCCGGGCATGGTCCTGTGCGCAAAGAGCCTGCTTGACAAAATTCCCGACCCCACCGACGATCAGATCCGCTACGCCATCCGCAATAACTACTGCCGCTGCACCGGCTACGTCAAGATTATTGCCGCCATCCGTCTGGCGGGGCAGATTCTCCGCGACGGGAAAATCCCCCTGCCCTCCGCGACGGATTGGAAGCTCGGCTCACGCGTCCACCGCGTCGATGTCGAGGAGAAGGTGCTCGGCTACGGCAAGTATCCCGATGATTTCTATGTGGACGGGATGTGCTACGGCGGCGCTGTCCGCAGCAAGCACGCCCGCGCGCGTATCGTTGCCATTGACGCCTCCGCCGCGCTGAAGCTGCCGGGCGTCGTCGCCGTCCTGACCGCCGAGGACATCCCCGGCGAGAACAAGGTCGGTCACCTCAAGCACGACCAGTATACGCTCATTCCCATCGGCGGCTTGACGCACTACCTCGGCGACGCGATCGCGCTGGTCGTGGCGGAGGATCAGGCGACGCTGGAAAAGGCGAAGAAGCTGGTCAAGATTACTTACGACATTCTTCCCGCCGTACATAACATCGACGAGGCGGCGGCGAATACCGCGCTGGTCTTTGAAGAGGAAACCACCAATGTGCAGGCGTATAAGCACGTCAGCCGCGGCGACGCGGAGACGGCGATTAAAAACGCCCCGCACGTCATTACCGAGCATTTCGAGACGCCGTGGACGGAGCACGCCTTCCTGGAGCCGGAGTGCTGCGTGGCATACAAGGATGCCGACGGCGATGTGATGCTTATTACCTCCGACCAGTCCTCACATACGACGCTCCACGAGTGCTCGCTGCTCCTCGGCACGAAAAAGGTCAAGGTGCAGAATGCCCTCGTCGGCGGCGGCTTCGGCGGCAAGGAGGATATGTCCGTCCAGCACCACGCTGCGCTCATCACCTACTGCACCGGTCGCCCCGTCAAGGTCAAGCTCAGCCGTGACGAGTCCATCCTGGTCCATCCGAAGCGTCATCATTTTGAGATGGACTTTACGCTCGCCTGCGATAATGACGGAAAAATCCTCGGCGTCAAGGCGAAGGTTTGCTCCGATACCGGCGCGTTTGCCTCCTTGGGCGGTCCCGTTCTGGAGCGCGCCTGCACCCATGCCGCCGGTCCCTATGCCTACGAGAATTTTGAGATTGAAGGCACCGCCTACTATACCAACAACCCGCCTGCCGGCGCCTTCCGCGGCTTCGGCGTCACGCAGACCTGCTTCGCGATGGAGAGCCTGCTGAATATGATGGCGGAGAAGGTCGGCATCAGCCCGTGGGAGATTCGCTACCGCAATGCCATTCGTCCGTGGGGCGTCCTGCCGAACGGTCAGATCGTTGATGATTCCACCGGCCTTGTCGAGACGCTGGAAGCGGTCAAGCCCTATTACGATGAGGCGGTCGCTGCGGGGAAGCCCGTCGGTCTTGCCTGTGCGATGAAAAACGCGGGCGTCGGCGTCGGCATTCCCGACTGGGGACGCTGCAAGCTCATTGTTGAGGACGACGCCAAGCTCCATATCTACACCGGCGCGTCGTGCATCGGTCAGGGACTGGGTACGGTGCTCGTGCAGATGATTGTGACCAATACCGACCTCTGCCGCGACGACATTATCTACGAACGCAGCAACACGTGGATCGCGCCCGACTCGGGCGATACCTCCGGCTCGCGTCAGACGATGATTACCGGAGAGGCGTGCCGCCGTGCCTGTGAAAAGCTGATGGAGGCGAAGCAGGGAAAGACCCTTGCCGACCTCAAGGGGCAGGAGTTCTACGGTGAATATCTTGCAAAGACCGACCCGCTGGGCGCAGATGTGCCGAATCCCGTTTCCCATGTTGCCTACGGCTATGCGACGCAGCTCTGCGTGCTCAACAAGACCACCGGCTTGGTCGAGAAGATGGTCGCCGCGCACGATGTCGGCAAGGCGGTCAACCCGCTGTCCTGCGAGGGGCAGATTGAGGGCGGCGTTGTGATGTCGATGGGCTTCGCACTGACGGAGGAATACAGGCTCGACGCGCACTGCAAGCCGACCTCCAAGTTCGGCACGCTCGGTCTGTTCCGAGCGCATCAGGTTCCGGAGATTAAGGCGCTGGTAATCGACAAGCCCGGACTGAACGTTGCCTGCGGCGCCATCGGTATCGGCGAAATCACCTCGATTCCGACTGCTCCTGCCATTGCGGAGGCGTATTATCAGCTTGACGGCGAGCGCCGCTACAGTCTGCCGCTGGAAAATACGCCATATGAGCGGAAATGACAAAAGGAGGCAGTTGTTATGATTGTTAAGAAAAAATTCCCCTCCAAGGTCGCCTGCGTTCACTGCAACGGAGGCTGCCGCGCCAAGCAAAGTCCCGAGGGCTATGACCTGTGCTCCTACGGCTGTACCGGTTGCGGCGCGTGTATCGATGCCTGCCGCTTCGGTGCGATTTCGCTGAGCTCCTACGGTGTGGCTGAGGTGGAGGAAAGCAAGTGTATCGGCTGCGGCGCGTGCTATCTCGCCTGCCCGCAGCGCGTGATCCATCTGCGGCTTGAGGCGAACCCCATTGTCGTGCTCTGCTCGAACAAGGACGCGCGGTGTAAGGATGCCTGCGAGGTAAGCTGTATCGGCTGCGGC
>URWG01000063.1 GCA_900551495.1 uncultured Eubacteriales bacterium | reverse complement strand
GCGGTCAAAATTTTTATCGCTTCAAATAATTCAGGTAGCCCTCTAAAATCAGCGAGGCGGCGACGGCATCGACGGGGTTTTTCCGCTTTTTGCCGTGATAGTTACAGTCCGAGAGGATTTGATGCGCCTCGACGGTGGTACGGCGCTCGTCCCAAAGGACAACGGGCTGCCCGACCGTCCGCTCGACAAGGGCGGCAAAATCCCGATACAGCGCGGCACGCGGCCCCTCCGAGCCGTCCATATTGCGCGGGAAGCCCATCACCAGCCGCTCGGCACCCGTATCCTTCACAAGCTGCGCGATCTGCGCGGCGGTTTTTTCGGCGCTGCGGCTGTGGATGACCGCGGTCTGTCCGACAATCGTGCCGGACAGGTCGGAAACGGCGATTCCGGTGCGGACGTCGCCGTAGTCAATGGCAAGCACTCTCATTGCGCCGTCCCCTTTTTCAGAATTTTACGCAGCGGCAGCCACAGCAGGAACGCAAGCGCCGAGCCGAGCAGGGCTGTCAAAAGCTGCGTGACGGAGAAGGTCGTTTTTGCGACGGCGATCACCTGCGGGGTCAGCGCGGAGGTCCCCGTCAGGACGCCCCGTGCAATGCTCAGCCAGAGGAACAGCGCCTTGACGACCGAGCCGAACACCAGTCCGGCGATCAGCGTCCACGAGCGCGGGAGCTTTGCCGCCAGCACCCAAAGTCCGGCAAACAGTGCAACGCAGCCGCCCAGCGCAATCAGCAGCACCAGCATCAGCGGGGCAAGCGCAAGCTGCACCAGCTCGCCGAACGAGGCAAGGAAGGCGATACCGATGCTGCCCCAAAGCGCCGCCGCGACCAACGCGATCACGATACCGGAGCGGAACTGCGCATCGGACAGGGACAGCCGCTGCGTCTCCGGCAGCTTTGCCGCCAAACGTACGCCGAACAGCCATACGAACAGGCAAAGGAGCAGGTTGCCGACCATAACGCACGGCACGATCAGCGGATATGCGCTCATAACGGGGCTGCCGCTGATCCACCATGAGGTCAGCGGGGTCAGAACCGACAGCGCTGCGCCGCTCAGAAGTCCGCAGGAGAGCGTCGCTAAAATCAGGATCGCATTGATGATAGGTCCGGTCAGATAGACCGAGGTATTTTTCAAAAACTGCGCCGCGATGCAGAGCGCCAGCAGCAGCGCCGTGCGGCAAATCAGGCGGACATTCGGCTTCAAAGGGCATCCCTCCGTTCAATTTCCCCACTATTATACCTGTACCCCCGCGGAATTACAAGCAGAAAATACGAACGCAGCGCTCGGCAGGAGCGCTGCGGATTCCTAATGCTGTATACCGATCTCGACCAGCCGCCCGATCAGGACGAATCTGGCATCGGAAAATTCATAGGAGCAGGTGGACAGCGTGACCAAGCGGTCGTTCGCCTCCTCGGTAATGTCGGCGCGGAAGGTCGAATTCTCCCGCGCATCGGCGAGCAGCTCCTCCTTCTCCTTCACCGAACCCGGCAGCTCGTAGAGCGCGGAGGACGCGTCCGTAACGCACCCCGCCAGCAGCTCAATACGGTAGGCGTGCGTCGGGGTCACCAAATACATCTGCGGGTGTGCGTCGTAATATGTCTGCTCCTTGTAGTTGACGAAGGCGCTGAACATGGTGTCGTCCTTCATGTTGTGCCCGTAGATGATCGTGTTCAGGTCGGTCAGATCAGACGCGTTGCGGTAGTCCATGAAGGGCGTCCCCGCATAGCTGTACCGACCGTCGGGCAGGGCGTGCAGGTACTCGTCGTTGTCCTTTCCCTGCACGACCGCATAGCTGACGGACGGCTCCTCGCAATAGAGCCATGCAACAATGTCCGTCCCGTCGAGCGCATCAAAGTCCACGGAGATCGGGCTAAGCTCGTCAAACTGCGGCGCCTCCTCGGTCGGTGACGGCGCGGTCGGTGGCTGTGCAGACGGCTCCACGGACACGGTGCGGACGACCTCCTGCGCCAAATTGTCGGCATAGCTGCGGCTCTCGTCCCCCTGCCGCAGGAGAAAAACAATCCAAACCGCCGCGGCAAGCATCACAACGATGCAGAGCAGTTGAACGAGCGTCCGAAGCGCGCGCTTCGTTGATTTTTTCATATTCAGCCCGCCTCTCTGTGAAAAGAATACGACCCGCAGAATCCGCGGGTCGTATTTTTGCTTAATTTTCCCTTTGTTCTTCCTTTTTCCGTTTGGTCACGAGGAAGAGCACGAGCGCGGCGGCGATCAGCACGCAGACGGCAGGCGCGATCATGTAATCCGCGCCGGTCTTGGGCGGCTGGGGGTCGCTCGGCTCGACGGGATATTCGACCGCCATAAATTCCCAGTCCAAAACGCCGACGGCGTTCTGATAGGAATTGTCCAGCGTCAGCGGCACGTCAAGCGTCAGATCAAGCTCCGTCGAGCCGCCGGAATACAGCAGCCCGAGGTACACCCAATCGCTGAGCGCCGCCGTTTCGTCCGCCGCAGCGTCGAACAGCGTCGTTTTCCCCTCCTGACGGACGGAGAGGCGGAGCTGCGAGAGGAAATCCTCGCCGCTCTGTGCGCCGAGCGCCCGAACGTAGAGCTTGACCTTTACGTTGTAGGAGGCATCGTTGCTGAGGGTGATTTTCTGCGTCAGCCTGTCGCCGGGCATCACGTTTTTGAACGCGTCAAAGAGGTCGGTCGGATGGTCGTCGCTGCCGGGGCTGAAAACGAATTTCTCGCTGCTGCCGCGGTAGGAGACGGAGCCGTTTGCGCTGACGGCGCAGAGAGTCGAAAGGATAAGAGCAAGCGTCAAAAGCAGGCTGAACGTCCTGCGAATTGTGTGTTTCATTCCGATCCCTCCAAATCCTATTCAAGCTTTTCGCTCGGCGAGGTCGGGGAGCCGCTGCCGTTAAGCAGCGGTCCGTCCGTCTCGGTCGTCTCATCGGCTGTCGTCTCGCCCGTGTCCTCCTGCCAAACGGCGTAGAGCGTCGTTACCGTCTCGCTGCCGTCGGTATTGCCGTTAACAAGGATCGTTCCGCCGGGCTGATAGGTCGCCGCGGTCGCATTCGGATCCTTCGACCAGCCGAGGAAGGTAAGACCGTCCGGATGTGTCGGAATTGCCGCACCGACGGCGAAGGTGTGATTGGTCATAGTGCCGTTCAGAGTTTCGAACGCGTTTTCGTACGGCGGTGTTGTGTTCTCGTCGCCGCCGTTTGCATTGTAACCGAGGACATATTTCTGCATCCAAACGGCATACAGCGTGGTATTTCCCTCCAACGTTATCGTCGTTTGCAGCACACTGCCGTTGCCCTGCGGGGTGTAATAGCCGGTTGCGGCATACGCAGGCGTCAACCGATCACCCGAAGTCGCCCAGCCCGCAAAGAGGAATTCGTTGTACTTCGGCAGTACCTTGGCAATCGAAATAACGCGTTCTTCCGCCGTCGGGTTGATAACCTCGACCGTGCTCGGCAAGCCGGTCCCCTTGCCCGTATAATTCAGCTTAACGCTCCAGATCGCATACAGCTTCAAGGTCACGGTCTCCACGCCGTTGCTGTCCGTTGTAACGGTTACATGCTCCGTATCCGCCGTATCGACAACTACATTGAAGCTGTTGCCGACAAAGTTCACTGCTTTTGCATCCGACGTATACGCAGCGCCCTTTAAGTTATAGCCGGAGTAGGAACCCAAAGCGCTGTTTTTATCGCTGTCAAGGGCAATCGTGGCGCTCGTCACCGACTTGTCGTAGTAGATGCTGCTGTAGGTTGTGTAGTCCGAAGGCGATGTACCGACATTTTGGTTGATCGTCACGGCAAAGCGGCGCATCGGCTTCCAAACGGCATAGAGCGTCAGCGTATGCGTCTCGGGGGCAGAATCCTTATTGTGGATAACGCCCTCCTGCTCATCGGTAAAGGTGATGTCCTCCGTCAAGTATGCCCTGTTCGTCTTAGAGCTGCTGTCATAGTAAATATCCCTGACGGGGTAATCCGGCTCCGTGGCATCCTTGCTTGTCGCATAACCCAAGAACGTGAAGCCGGTACGGGTCGATGCCCCAATCGTCGTTCCCGCTTCCCATGTTGCCTGTGTTACGCTTAGTTCAAATGTCTTCGATTCATTACTTACAGTGCTCCCGCCGTTCGAGTCAAGGTTCAACGTGAACTGTTTCTCCTTCTCCCACACGGCATACACCGTCAGTTGGGTAATCTCAACCCCATCGGTAGTAACACTTTTGCTGATCTCATGCTCCGGATCCGTATCCAATTTGCTTACCTCAATTTCCGGAGTAAAGCTCTTTTGACCGTCCCAAGTGAAATTGGGGGTAGTTGCCTCTTTGGTATAGGCGTAGCCAAGCAGCCTATAGCCGGAACGGGTCGGCACTGTCGGCGTCGTACTGCTGAAAGTATAAGAATCCAATTCCAACGCGACAGTAGCTTGAGCAGTCATGGTTTCTGCAGTGCCACCGCTGGAGTATTTATACACGCCTCCGTTGAAGTCCTGTTTTAACATGAAAACCTGCTGCTTTTCCCACACTGCATACAGTGTCAGCTCTGTAGAGGGAACGCCGTTGACCGTGCCGCTCACCGTATGCGGGTCATCCTTATCAACCGTCATTCCCTCAGGGAATTTGTAGCCGGGCATGAGGAAATCCGGTTCGGTCGCATCCTTGGAATACGCAAAGCCCTTGAAGATGTATCCGTATCGGTCAAATGTGTCGTATGCCGTGCTTGCATCCCATGTGTAGGCTGTCTCCTCCGGCGGGCGGGTCACCGTCTTGGTTTCGGAATACTCATATTTCCCGCTCGAAGAATTATAGTAACTACCCCCATGATAGTCCAGCGTCAACCGGAATACCTGCTGCGGTTCCCAAATTGCATAGAGTGTCAGCCTATACCTATCGCCGCCGGCTGTACCACCGCCATCGGTTTTCTTAACATGGGCATCTTCCTGTGAAACGATAATGTTCTTATCCAGCGCGCCGTCCTCTGAAACATACGAATAAATCTCTGTCCCCGCTGCGTCATAGGCAAGCGCAGCCAGTCGATAGCCCGTTCTGCTGCCCTTTATAGAGCCCTTCGCCGTTGCACTAAATATTGCCTCATAGTCGCCGGAGCTTTGACTTATTTTTTTAGTGTCGTAGCTTGTAAGGTTTGTGGCATCCGAACAGTTCTTATCAATGGTAACTTCATAATGGTCATAAGCGCTGTCACGAGCCCAAACAAGGTAAAGCTTCAGCGTGTAGCTTTTAGAACCGTCATCATTTTCCACGACGGTGTATTCCTGATTTTGCTCCAAGTCAAAAACCACTCCGGAAACGGTATACCGTTTGAATAAAAGCAGTCCTTTCTGATCAAATTTAATTGCAGAGACCGTACCGTTGTTCGTATAGTTAACGCCGAGCATTGAACAGTTTGTTTTCTGCGGGAGACTGGTCATCTCAGTTAAGGTCTTTGAAATCTTGTGTCTGGTCGCACCGTAGGGAATATATTCATAGTCTGTGTAGGAACTTTGATAGGTCCAGTCATCTTCGCAGCTGGAAGCATGTTTGTTAACACCGCCGTTATAGTCAACATAGAATCTCACTTGGTCGTATGAGCGGGTAACGGCATACAGTCTCAGCGTGTGTCCGTCCACGTCCGGATTCAGGCGGATGAGGTCACCGGGCTGGTACTGTATCTCGCGTTTGTCGTAATGTGCTTTATCCGCCCAACCGAGGAAATGCTTGCTGGTATAGCTCGGAGTCTGCGCGGGGATGGTAAAGCTGCCGAAGGACTCGGTGGTGGTCATCTTCTTTGTGGGCAGCTCCGTATTGACGAATATCAGCGTATAACCATCCGCCGGACGGAAACGGGGATACAGCTTGGCGCTCGGGTTGGTTGCCGTCAGGGTGAGCTTGTCGAAATAGTTGGCGACATCGCAATAGCGGAACTCGCCCTCTGTACGCTCCTCCTGCTCCGCCCAGTAGTGGAACAGATACTCCGTGCCGCGGGTAGGCACCGGCTCCTTCGGAATGGTGAAGGTATACGTCGGCTTGCTGCTCGTTACCGTCTGATTCTCAGGCATGGGGGAATCGGCATCGGCAAGACCGCGCTGATAGGTCAGCGTATAGGTATACTCCCAAACGGCGTAGAGCACGCGCACGGGCTTGTCGATCTCCAGCTTAACCGACGCGGGGATAAATGCGCTGCCGTTCCACATGAAGTCCGGTACCTCCGCATCGGCAGTGTACGCCCAACCCTTGAAGACACCGTTAGAGCCTTCCATCCTGTCGGGAAGCTGCGTGCTGATGGCAAAGGTGTAGTTCTCTGCCCCTTCCGTCGCCGTCTGCGTCGCGGGTGCATTGCTGCCGCCGTTGGCATCGTAGATCAGCGCGTAGTTGCCCTGTACCCAAATGGCATAAACCGTCTTGGCGTTATTGCGTCCGGGCTTTGCCACGGTGACGTATTCCTCGGGCGTCGTACCGTCCGCCGCAGATGAGAAGCCGACCAGCAGATAATTCTCCCGCACATAGCTGTATGCACCTGATTCATAAAGCAGATACGGCGAAACAGTCTTGCTGTCGCTGGCGAGAATAATTTGATCCTCGGGGTCCTCATTGACAAGCGCTCCGTCCGCGCGGTTATGCTTCCCAACCGTACCATCGCCCGGATTGCGGTCAAACTTTACAAAATACTCATAACCCCAAACGGCATAGAGCACCGTATACTGCTGCGAAACGGTCACGTCGATCTCATCGGCGGCGGGATAGACGACCGAGCCGCCCTCCACCGTCGTCCAGCCGAGGAAAGTCAAACCGGTCTCATCGGCGTTGGCATCATACGGGACAGTGGCGACCGTGAAGGTATGTCGGCTGGAGCCTTCATACTGGGCGGTCATACGCGTGGGCATATTTTGAATGCTTGCGTCCTTGACACCATCGGGAAGGGTATTCTTGAATTCCAAGACGAAGTCATCGACCTTTTCCCAAACGGCATAGAGCGTCTTTGTCGGCGCGTCTTTGGTGACGGTTACGGTGCTTCCGTCGCTGTAATCCGGTCCCAATGCTTCGGCAGAATTTGCCCAGCCGGTGAACCGATAGCCGCCGCGTACGGGAATTTCACCCGTAATTTGAAAGTCGTGCTGCTCCTCCGCAGCCTCCGCCTCGTATACTACGGTAGGGATCGGGTCGCTGGTGCCGCCGTTGAGGTCATAGACCAGCCGATAGGTCAGTGTGGGGTCCTCGCCGCGGACAAAGGTATTGGTCACGGCGCCGGTCTGCTGCTTCAGATAAGCGACGGAGAGCACAACCGCGCTGAGACAAATCAGCAGCGCCAGCAGCGCCAGCAGTAACGCTTTATAGGAGAATTTTCTTTTCATCGTTCACCCTCCTCAGCCTGCGGGCCAACCGACGGCATCCCAAACGGTGGTACCGTTGTTGGCGCTCTGTACGGCGTAAACCGCAACATCGAGCATAAGATTCTTGCCGAGATAGCGATTGTCAACGTTGTTCACGTCGATCTGCACCTCGGAAAACAGCGGGGTCGTGACGGCACCGGGAGCAAGCGCGCTCTTATAGTAATAGAAGCCGTCGCGGTATTCCCAGTCCGTCTCGTTGATGTCCATGTGCAGACAGTCGTCCGCCGAAAGCTGCGCATCCTCGACCCGCTTGGTGAGCTTCACGCGCAAGTAGAACGGATTGCCGCCGACGTTTTTAACCGTGACGATCTTGCTGACCGTCTGCCCGGGCAAAATCTCCACGCCCTCCGACGGGAAATCCGTACCGTCCGCCGTTTTCTCGACCAGCTCCAGCTTGACGTCACCGGCGGTGATGACGTTCTCCGTCGTTCCGCGGGCGGTGAAATTGGCATAGCTGCCTGCCGCCAGCAGTGCAATGAGGGCGGCAATGCCGAAGATGCACAGTAATTTACGTTTCATATATCAACAGCGCTCCCTTACGCAGTAGTGGCTTTCTTGTGCTTGCGATTCAACACACAGACGCCGACAACGCCGACGATGAACATTGCAATCGACCACAGCGCCAAATTGGAGATACCGAACACACCGTCAACGGTGCCGGGCATCTTACCGAAGGCGATCAGCTTATGGTTATCGCGGAAGAATTCGAAAATCGTACGGCTGATGCCATAGGCGATCAGCATAACAAAGAACATTTTACCGTTGGTCTTGAAGTTTTTCCTTCTTGCGACGAGATAAACCACCAGTGCGATCAGCAGCGCCTCGGTCGCCTCGATAAGCTGCTGCGGGAGCATATCCGTTCCGGTCAGCGCGTAGGCGACACGGTAAAGGAACGAGCCTTCGACAAAGCGGAAGCCGGCGCAGCAGCCGGGAATCAGGCAGGCATAGTGCCCTACGCCGTAGAAAATCATCGGGCAGATCGCAAGGAAATCCGAAAGCGTCTCGTAATCCTTGTGGAAAATCTTCGTTGCGAGCCAAATGTAGAGCGGATAGACGGCGAAGACACGCACGGCATTCTGTGCGCCGAATTTTGTAAAGCCGTTAGAAATCCACGTCAGCAGGATCAGAGTACCGTAGGAGGTGATCAGACCGAACAGCGAGATCGCCGCAGCCGTACGCTTATCAAGGTTAAAATGTCTGCCGTAAAAAACATTGAAAACGACAAACAAGGTCGCCGCGAGGACATGAATCACATAATACACAACACTCACCCATTCCTTCGGAAAATCATTGATCGTTCAGCGGGTCGCGCGGGAATAACAGACGCAGGCGATCGCAAGCACGGCAAAGCTGCACGCCAGCATGACATAGGACATCGTGAGCATAAACAAAACGAACAGCCCCGTCGCGGCGATGAGGAGGCAAAGACCGATTCCCGCAGGAGTTTTCAGCGTGCGCGCCAGCGCCTTGCGATGCGGAAACCCAAGGATGACAAGTCCGACCGCGACGGAGATCAGTGCCCAGAAGCAGCCTGCCGAGAGTCCGAGCAGGAAGGGCGTCGTTTCGCGCAGAAGATTCAGCACGAAACGCGTCGCGCCGTAGAGCACCATAAAGAGGGGATACAGCTTGCCGCGCAGCGTGGGCTTGCCGCTCAGCCAATAGAGCAGCAGCGCGAGCAGCAGCGCAACGGCACACTCGACGATCTGACTGGGGAAACGCACCTCCGCGCCGTAGGGGTTCGTGGTGAGCACCCTGCCCTCGCAGCAGCCGGTCAGGAGACACGGCACCTTCATCAGCGCCAGCATCACGCTTTCGGCAGGCGCGGAGAGATCCAGCACCGAGGCGGCAGGAAGCTTCAGAAGCTTCGCGACGAGCAGCATCAGCAGCGGCGTGAAGAAGATCGCGCCGAAGAAGGATTGGCCGCCGAAATCGCCGTTTTCGATCAGGTACATCAGCTTCGTGCCGAGAAATCCGCAAACGGTGAGCAGAACGGCGCAAAGCACGGTCTTTCCTTTATGAAGCTTGTAGCTTACGTTGCACAGAAGCATCACGCCGATCATCAGCACCGTGCCGCCGGCGAGATAAAGCGCCAGTTCCATAACCGTCCCTCCCTAACTGTCAAAGCTCAAGTCCGCCATCGCGAAGTCGCAGCCATCAACGGCTCCCTCTGACGAGGGAGCTCAGACTGTCAAAAAAGTCCGTAATCGTCAAAATCGGTTAACAATTTATGGGG
>URWG01000062.1 GCA_900551495.1 uncultured Eubacteriales bacterium | reverse complement strand
GCAGCCGGTGGCGTTGGAGATGTACATACGGTCGCCGAAGAGCTGGGTAATCAGGCGGGCGTAAGAGGTTTCCGCGCAGCCTGCGCAGGAGCCGGAGAACTCAAGCATGGGCTGCTTGAACTGGCTGCCCTTAACGGTGAGGTCCTCCATGTCTGCCTTCTTGGAGACCTTGGAGACCATGTAGTTGAACACATCCTGCTGGTCAAGCTGGCTCTCCTGCGGGACCATGGTGATCGCCTTGGTCGGGCAGACGCCGACGCAGACACCGCAGCCCATGCAGTCCAGCGGGGAGACCGCCATGGTGTACTGATAGACCCCCTTGCCCTTGCCTGCCTTGACGGGACGGATCTTCGCGGCAGCAGGAGCGGCAGCGGCTTCCTCGTCGGTCAGCGCGAAGGGGCGGATGGTAGCGTGCGGGCAGACAAAGGCGCAGTTGTTGCACTGGATGCACTTGTCGGCGTCCCATTCGGGAACGGTGACGGCAACGCCGCGCTTCTCGTAAGCGGCAGCGCCCAGCTCAAACTGACCGTCCACATAATCGGTAAAGGTGGAGACGGGCAGGGAATCGCCGTCCATCTTGTCGATGGGCAGGAGGATGCTCTTGACCATCTTGACAAGCTCGGGCTTGCCCTCAAGGACGGTATCGTCCGCCTTGTCCTCGGCAGTTGCCCACGCAGCAGGAACGTCGATCTTGGTGTAGGCGGTCGCGCCGGCGTCGATGGCGTTCCAGTTCTTCTCGACCACGTCCATGCCCTTCTTGGCGTAGGAGTGCTCGGCAGCGTCCTTCATGTACTTGATCGCGTCAGCCTCGGGCATGACCTTTGCAAGAGAGAAGAACGCGGACTGGAGGATGGTGTTGGTGCGCTTGCCCATGCCGACCTTGATGGCAAGGTCAATGGCGTTGATGGTGTAAAGCTGAATGTTGTTCTTGGCGATGTAGCGCTTCGCCTCGGCGTTGAGGTGATGCTCCAGCTCCGCCATATCCCACTGGCAGTTGATGAGGAACACGCCGCCGGGCTTGACATCGTTGACGATCTTGAAGCCCTTGGTGATGTACGACGGGTTATGGCAGGCAACGAAGTCCGCCTTGTTGATGTAGTACGGGCTCTTGATGGGCTTGTCGCCGAAGCGGAGGTGCGAGATGGTCACGCCGCCGGTCTTCTTGGAGTCGTACTGGAAGTAGGCCTGCACATACTTGTCGGTGTGGTCGCCGATGATCTTGATGGAGTTCTTGTTCGCGCCGACGGTGCCGTCGCCGCCGAGACCCCAGAACTTGCACTCAATGGTGCCTTCCGCCGCGGTGTTGGGGGAGGGCTTTTCCTCGAGGGACAGGTGGGTCACGTCGTCGTTGATGCCGATGGTGAACTGACGCTTCGGCTCAGCCTTTGCCAGCTCGTCGTAGACGGCAAAGACGGAGGCGGGAGGCGTATCCTTGGAGCCGAGACCGTAGCGACCGCCGATGACGGGGATCATCCGTCCGGCGTTTGCAAGCGCGGTCACGACGTCGAGGTACAGCGGCTCACCGAGAGCGCCCGGCTCCTTGGTGCGGTCGAGGACGGCAATCTTCTTGCAGGTGGCGGGGATCGCCTCGAGCAGACGGTCGGCGCGGAACGGACGGTACAGGCGGACCTTGACAAGACCGACCTTTTCGCCGTGGGCGTTCATGTAGTCGATGACTTCCTCAGCCACGTCGCAGACGGAGCCCATCGCGATGATAACGCGGTCGGCATCGGGAGCGCCGTAGTAGTTAAAGAGCTTATAGTCGGTGCCGAGCTTGGCGTTGACCTTGCCCATGTACTCCTCGACGATCTCGGGGAGGGCATCGTAGAACTTGTTGCAGGCCTCGCGGTGCTGGAAGAAGGTATCGCCGTTCTCGTGCGAGCCGCGCATGGCGGGACGTTCGGGGTTCAGACAGTGCTTGCGGAACGCGTTGACGGCGTCCATGTCGCACATTTCCTTGAGGTCCTCGTAGTCCCAAATGGCGATCTTTTGAATCTCGTGGGAGGTACGGAAGCCGTCGAAGAAGTTGATGAAGGGGACACGACCCTTGATGGCAGCCAGATGCGCAACGGCACCGAGGTCCATGACCTCCTGCGGGTTGGTTTCGCACAGCATGGCAAAGCCGGTCTGACGGCAGGCGTAAACGTCGCTGTGGTCGCCGAAGATGTTCAGCGCATGGGTTGCAAGGGTACGCGCCGAGACGTGGAACACGCCCGGAAGCAGCTCGCCGGCGATCTTATACATATTGGGGATCATCAGCAGCAAGCCCTGCGAAGCGGTATAGGTGGTGGTCAGAGCACCGGCGGCGAGAGAGCCGTGAACGGTACCGGCAGCGCCCGCCTCGGACTGCATCTCGACGACCTTTACGCGGTTGCCGAAGATGTTCAGGCGACCCTGCGCGGACCACTGATCCACATAGTCCGCCATCGGACTGGAGGGGGTGATGGGGTAGATGCCCGCTACTTCGGTAAAGGCGTAGCTGACATGCGCGGCGGCGGTATTGCCGTCCATCGTCTTAAGTTTTCTTGCCAAAATGAAATACCTCCTGAATGTATTTATACTCAGACAGCTTCATTCTACCACCGATTTCGGCTTTTGTAAATCAGAAAAACCTGCCGAATTACATGAAAAGTGGAAAATTGACGAAATTTTTCGGAACGGCGGCGGCAAGCACTGTCAAAATCCGAAAAAACATTGTAATTCGACGGAATCTAATGTATAATACAATAATAAAAACAAATGCCGGAGGGAGGAAGAGCGGCATGATCAGTCTTGTGGAATCGTTGGGGCTGAACGGGATCAACGGCTATTCCGTGGCGGTTGAGTGCTTCATTTCCGGCGGCTTGCCCGCCTTTGATATTGTCGGGCTGCCGGATGCGGCGGTCAAGGAGGCGCGGGAGCGTGTCCGCGCCGCCATCAAAAACAGCGGCTTCAAGTTCCCCGTCAGCCGCATTACGCTGAATCTTGCCCCTGCCAACACGAAAAAATCCGGCACGCTGTACGACCTGCCGATCCTGATTGGAATTCTTGCGGCGACGGAGGCTTGCAGACTGCCGAAGGAGCGGTCGGCGTTCATCGGCGAGCTGAGCTTGGAGGGCAGGCTCCGTCCGGTCAACGGCGTACTGCCGATGACCATTGCGGCGCAAAGGGCGGGCTTTGAGACGATCTATGTCCCCGCCGCCAACGCAAGAGAGGCGACCCTTGCCGGTGAGATCAACGTCATTCCCGTGCAGACGGTGCGCCAGCTCGTCTCTCATCTGAAGGGCGAGACGACCATTGCGCCCGAAGCGCCGTGGACACCCGAGGCGGATACCTTGGATCTGCCGGACTTTGCCGACGTGAAGGGACAGGAGAACGTGAAGCGGGCGCTGGAGATCGCGGCTGCCGGCTCGCATAATGTGCTGCTTGTCGGACCGCCGGGATCGGGCAAGAGTATGCTGACCAAGCGCCTGCCGTCCATCCTGCCGGACATGACGCGCGAGGAGGCGCTGGAGGTCACGCAGATCCATTCCGTTATGGGGCTGCTGACACCGGACGCGCCGCTCATCCGCCGCCGTCCCTTCCGCAGCCCGCACCACACGATCTCCGCAGCGGGTCTGACCGGCGGCGGTACCGTTCCGCGTCCGGGTGAGATTTCGCTGGCGCACCGCGGCGTGCTGTTTCTCGACGAGCTGCCGGAGTTTCACAAGGAGACGCTGGAGGTCATGCGCCAGCCGCTCGAGGACGGCGTGGTAACGATCTCCCGCGTGAACGGGACGGCGGTGTTTCCGAGCCGCTTCCAGCTCGTTTGTGCAATGAATCCCTGTCGCTGCGGCTGGTACGGCGATCCGTCCGGACGCTGCACCTGCACGGAGGCGTCGGTGCGGAGCTATCTGTCGCGCATTTCCGGACCGCTGCTCGACCGTATCGATATTATCATCGAGGTACCCGCGCTGAATTTCGACCAGCTCCGCAGCCATGCCGAGCCGGAACCGTCCGCCGCGGTCAAAAAACGCGTCGAGGCGGCGCGGAGCATCCAAAAGACCCGCTTCGCCGACGGGAAATGCAGCTGCAACGCCAATATGCAGACGCCGGAGCTGAAGCGCTTCTGCAATCTCAGCGAGGAATGTGCGCAGCTTATGAAGCAGGCGTATGACGCGCTGGGTCTGACCGCCCGCAGCTACGACCGCATCCGCAAGGTTGCGCGGACCATCGCGGACCTTGACGGCAGCCCCGAGATACTTCCGCAGCATATCGCCGAGGCGATTCAATACAGAACCTATCAATTTTCGCAGGATCGAGGAACCTATTATGAATGAAATGTTTTTGCTCAAGCTCGGCGAGATCGTCCTGAAGGGCGGCAATCGCTTCCAGTTTGAAAACCGTCTGAAAACCAACGTCTGCCGCCGTCTGCGCTCCTACGGCGAATTCAGCGTGCGAATCTCGCAGTCCACCGTCTTTGTCGAGCCGCTGAATGAGCAGTGCGATCTCGACGGCGCATGGGAGGCGGCGCATACGATTTTCGGTGTGATCAGCCTTTGCCGCTGCCGCCCGTGCGAAAAGGAGTTGGACGCGATCTTTGAGACGGTCAACGCCTATCTCGGCGACGAGCTTCTGACCGCGAAATCCTTTAAGGTCGAATCCAAGCGCTCGGACAAGCGCTTCCCGCTCAATTCCATTCAGCTCTCGCAGGAGATCGGCGGGCGTATCGCCGAGCGGTATCCGTCGCTGGCGGTGGACGTGCACCACCCCGACTACACGGTCTATGTGGAAATCCGCGACCATGCCGCCTATGTCCACGGTCCTGCCGAGCAGGGCGCGGGCGGACTTCCCACCGGTGTCGGCGGGCGGGCGATGGTGCTGCTCTCGGGCGGTATCGATTCTCCCGTTGCGGGCTACATGATCGCCAAGCGCGGCGTGGAGCTGGAGGCGGTGCATTTCTTCTCCTACCCGTACACAAGCGAGCTTGCCAAGGACAAGGTGCTGGAGCTGGCGCGGCTGATGACGCGCTACTGCGGCAGAATGACGGTGAATATCGTCGGCTTTACCGAGATTCAGGAAGCCATCCGCGACAACTGCCCCGAGGAGTTCTTCACGCTCGTCATGCGGCGGTTTATGATGATGATTTCCGAGCGCATTGCCCGCGACCACGGCTGCGGCTGCCTCGTAACGGGCGAAAATTTGGGACAGGTCGCCTCACAGACGATGGAGGCAATGGCGGTGACGGGCGCCTGCGTCGAGCTGCCGATTTTCCAGCCGCTCATCGGCATGGACAAGGAGGAGATCGTCACGATCGCGCGAAAGATCGGCACAATGGAGACGTCGATCCTGCCCTACGAGGATTGCTGCACGGTCTTTACCCCGCGCCATCCCAAGACGAAGCCGACCAAGGCACAGGTCGATCGCGCGTGCGCAGGGCTGGACTTTGACGCGCTGATCGAGCGGGCGCTGGCAAACACGGAGCTTGTAAAGGTGCGGTATTATGGATAACGCGGCATACGAACAGGCAAACAGCGTGATCCTGACGCTGACGACCGTCGGCAGAACGCTGGCGACGGCGGAAAGCTGCACCGGCGGACTGCTCGGCGCCTGCCTGACGGATGTTTCGGGTGCGTCGGCGGTCTATCTCGGCGGGGTGATCTCCTATGCCTACGCCGTCAAGGAGGCGCTGCTGGGCGTCGATCCCGCGCTCCTGCGGGAAAAGGGCGCGGTCTGCTCGGAGGTCGCCTGCCAGATGGCGCAGGGCGTTCGTCGGCGGCTCGGCGCGGACTTCGGCATCGGCATTACGGGCAATGCAGGACCCGGGACCGACCCGAGTAATCCGAATGTCGGCGAGATCTATGTCGCTCTTGCGGACGGACCGCAAACCGTCTGCAAAAAGCTGGAGCTGCACGGCAGCCGCGAGGAAAACCGCCATGCCGCCTGCACCGCGGCAATGCAGCTTCTGCTCGAAGCGCTTGCAGAATAAACAAAAAGCAGCCTCGTTTCGAAATCCGAAACAAGGCTGCTTTTTAATCTGTCAATTTGATTTGCCGGACATGATCTGATCGTATTCCTCCTGCGTGATCAGACCGTCGCGGAGCCGGTCGTCATAGAGCGTGTTCTGCGACTTTGCCTGTGCCTCCCGCTTGGCGGCGTTTCCTTGAGGTTAAAGAGCTCCTTCCCGCCGGAGAAGAAGATCGCCGCGGCGTAGACTGCCAGCATGAAAAACGCCGGCACGGAGAAGCTGTAAACAGCGCCCCGCAGCAGAACGATCAGACACAAGCCGATGTCCGCGAGCGCCAAAATATTGAGCACCTTGCTGTGTTCTTTTCAAGCCGCCAGGGCAGTAATGCCGGGGCTCGGCACAACAATTCCGATGATCGTCATCTCCGCTCGCTCCGTTCCGCCGTATCGGGACAGCATCTCGCTGACCCATTTGTTTTTTGCGACCAATGCTTTTTCTATTCGTCGCGATCTGCGCACGATTGTCACAGGCATTCCGTGCGGTGGCAGAAAAAGCGCCGTCGGTGATGGTCGATTATATGAAATATTCCGCTTCGATTTCTTCCTTCAGCTCGGCGAGCGCAGCCTTGGCTTCCTCATCCCGCGTTCGCAGCTCCTGCAATAACTGCTGCCGTAAGGTCATGATATTCTCTCCTGTTTTCTTTTTGCGTGTCCTGCGTCGGGTAATTGTTGCAGAGACGGTCGGAAAAAGCAACGGGTTTCCGCCGTGCTTCGTCTACGGTGTGTCGGTCGGCGCGGTGCAGCCCGTCAAAAGCAGACGGATGCGGCGCATGGGGAAAACCTCCTCGAGATAGAGCACCGCGCCGTGATGGGACTCACGGCGCGGGCGATAATGTAAAATTACATGAACGCTTTCAGAGCGTCGGTGGCGTTCGCGGGGTCCTCGGAGACGACGACGGTGAACGACAGGTCGTTTGCCTTGCCGAACTTCTCGCACCAAAGGACGAAATCCTCCAGCTCGGCAACGCCGGCGTTTTCGACCAGCTTATAGAAGCTGTCGATGAACACATGACTGATGTCGAAGTTGCCCGCGTGCAGACCGCTGATGAAGCCCTTCAAAAATTGCAGGGAGCCGAGGAGCTTATACTCCTGAAAGTCGATCAGACGGACGTGCATATCAATATCGTAACGGAGCTTGGTGCCTTTTTCGATGCAGACAATGCTACCGGTTTCATCTTTTACCGCGTTGTTGATGTCCTGAACGAGCTGCTTGGTTTTGCCCGCGCCCTTCAAGCCCATGATGAGTTTGACCATAGGAAATTCCTCCTTTGTTTTGATAAGTCTATTCTATCAGATTTTCAGAAGAATTGCAACTCTCAATAGCCGGGCTTGCCGAGCAGCCGGAACATGTTCTTCTTGTAGAATTCCACACCGGGCTGATTGAAGGGGTTGACGCCCAGCATATAGGCGGAAATGCCGCACGACAGCTCAAAGAAGTAGAACAGCTCGCCCAGCGTATCGGCGTCGATCTCGTCGGTTTGCAGCACCATGACCGGAACACCGCCGTCCACGTGCGCTGCCAGCGTGCCCTGGAACGCCTGCTCCTCCACGAAGTCCAGCGTCTTGCCCTCTAAGTAATTCAGACCGTCCAGATTCTTCCAGTCCACCTCAATGGTCGTGCGTTTGCGCGGCGGGGTGAAGCGGACGACCGTCTCGAAAATGTTGCGCTCGCCCTGCTGGATCATCTGCCCGAGGGAGTGGAGGTCGGCGGTGAATTCGGCGGTGACGGGGAAAATGCCCTTGCCGTCCTTGCCCTCGCTTTCGCCGAAGAGCTGCTGCCACCAGCCGCCGAAGGTGCGGAAGGAAGGCTCGTAGCAGCACAGCAGCTCGATCGCCTTACCCTTGCGGTACAGGAGGTTGCGGATGGCGGCGTACTGCCATGCGGGGTTTTCAAAGGAGCGGATGTCCAGCTCCTTCTTTGCACGGGCAGCGCCCAGCATAACGTACATCGGTGGGATGCCCGCCACTGCCATCGGCAGCAGACCAACTGCCGTCAGCACGCTGTAGCGTCCGCCGACGTCGGGCGGGATGACAAAGCTCTCGTAGCCCTCCTCTGTCGCCATCTGACGCAGTGCGCCGTTCTTGGGGTCGGTGGTGACGTAGATACGCTTTTTTGCCTTCTCCGCGCCGTACTTCCGCTCCAGCATCCAGCGCAGGGCACGCGTCGCAATGGCAGGCTCCGTCGTGGTGCCGGACTTGGAGATGATGTTGACGGAAAAATCCTTGCCCTCCAGCAGCTCGCAAAGCTCCTGCCATGCGCGGGTCGAAAGGTTGTTGCCCGCGAAGAACACCTGCGGGTCGCCCGTGTGCAGATTGTGGTTGCTGCCCTTGACCAGCTCAATGGCGGCACGCGGTCCGAGGTAGGAGCCGCCGATACCGACGACGACAAAGATCTCCGAATCGCTGCGGATACGTTCCGCGGCACGGCGGATGCGGCGAAGCTCGTCCGTTTCTTCAAAGGTCGGCAGGTTCAGCCAGCCGAGAAAATCGCTGCCTGCGCCCTTGCCGTCGGTCAGCAGCTTATGCGCGTCAAAGACCTCCTGCTCCGTTGCCAGCATATCCGGCAAGGAGAGAGCGCCCCAAACGTTGGAAATATCAAGCTTGATCATTTTTTCATACACTCCTTTGGATAAAGGTTTCTGCTTTTATGTTACATCAAAACGGCGCAAATCGCAACACCCAACGGAAAAAAGTTTTTTCATCGTGTGAAGCACTTGACAGCGCAAAGAATTTGTGATACGAATGAAGCATACGAATGAGGAGGCGAAACGAATGAAACGAATTGCGATCGTTACCGGCGCCAGCTCCGGCATGGGGCGGGAGTTTGTCCGTCAGCTTGCCGCGTGGGAGCGCTTTGAGGAGGTTTGGGTGATTGCCCGCCGCACCGACCGTTTGGAGGAGCTGCAGCAGGAGACCGATCTGCCGCTCCGCCCGATCAGCCTTGACCTGACCGACCCGCTCGCGCTGGAGCACTATGCCGACCTTTTGGAGGCGGTCAAGCCGAATGTCGGTCTGCTTGCCAATATCGCGGGCTTCGGGCGCTTCGGACGCTACGATCAGATCCCGCTTGCCGATTCCCTGCGGATGATCGATCTGAACTGCAAAGCGGTGGTCACCATGACCGAGCTGACGCTGCCGTATATGCGCCGCGGGGCAAAGCTGATGAATTTGGATTCTCTCTCGGCGTTCCAGCCCGTGCCGTATATCAATGTCTACGGCGCGACCAAGGCGTTCGTGCTGAGCTATACCCGTGCGCTCGGGCGGGAGCTTCGTCCGCGTGGTATCCGCGTGATGGCGGTCAATCCGGGGTGGGTCAAGACGGAATTCTTTGACCACGCACTGGTGACGGGAAAGGATGCGGTGACGTATTATAATAAAATTTATGAGCCTGCGGACGTGATGGCAACGGCGCTGAAGGACCTTTACCGCTCGAAGAAGGATGTCTCCATCCACGGTGCGCGGGTTCGTGCGCAGGTGCGGCTGACCAAGCTGCTCCCGCACAGCGCGGTCATGAACATTTGGATGAAGCAACAGAAGCACAACAAGTAGCCGGAGGAGAACTGAATCGCTCCGTAACAGAAAACGGGTACAATAAAGCTGCCGCCTCGA
>URWG01000061.1 GCA_900551495.1 uncultured Eubacteriales bacterium | reverse complement strand
CTACGGTACCGGCGCTGCTCGGTCCCACCCCACACGGGGTGGGTGGATTGAAATAATATCGCGAATACCGTACTCACTGAAATTTTTGTCCCACCCCACACGGGGTGGGTGGATTGAAATTGCATCTGGGAAAAGAAAAAGGCCGGGGAAAATCGTCCCACCCCACACGGGGTGGGTGGATTGAAATCGGGGACGCCGGGGATGTTTACGGCAACATCGCGTCCCACCCCACACGGGGTGGGTGGATTGAAATGGCGCAACCCGCGCCGGTGCGGACTTTATGGAGTAGTCCCACCCCACACGGGGTGGGTGGATTGAAATATACTCGTACTGACGGATCTCGCCGACGTCCTTAGTCCCACCCCACACGGGGTGGGTGGATTGAAATCCCGGATTGGATACTCCCTGACTATTTTGATATACGTCCCACCCCACACGGGGTGGGTGGATTGAAATGGCACGCCCTCAAGCGCCGCCATAATCTCAATGAGTCCCACCCCACACGGGGTGGGTGGATTGAAATATGTTTAACAAGGGTCAGCTTTGCCTCCGCGTGAGTCCCACCCCACACGGGGTGGGTGGATTGAAATGGTTGTATATGGCGATGATCCGTATTATGTGACCAGTCCCACCCCACACGGGGTGGGTGGATTGAAATCCATCAGACGGGTAAATCTGAGCAGTGAGGCAAAGTCCCACCCCACACGGGGTGGGTGGATTGAAATCGTAATAGTTTTGCAGATAGTAGCGGCGGCGGTGTCCCACCCCACACGGGGTGGGTGGATTGAAATATCGCCGCGCGAGACGTCACAGTCGCGGACATTGTCCCACCCCACACGGGGTGGGTGGATTGAAATAAAATAATTGCAGACATCCGTCAGTCGGTTAGAGGTCCCACCCCACACGGGGTGGGACAAGGTCTGCATCGTCAAACCGCGAAACGAATCCAAAAGCAGCAAGCGCCCCCAACCGCGTTTTCGGTCGGGGGCGCTTGCTTTTTATGAAGCTGCTGTGGTTGTGATTCGACGGCAGGGTTCAGACAGCCCTGCGGCGCACGACGGCACAGTATGCCACATTTCGAGCAGTATTCCTTTCAAAGTGGGGTCAGTCCCGGGCATCCAAATAGCGGCAGGGATTGAGTGCGGCGGCAGCGCCGTCGGAAATCGCAGTTGCGACCTGCCGATACGCCTTGGTGCGGCAGTCACCGGCAGCAAAAATACCCGCTGTTTCCGTGCGGCAGCTCTCATCCGCCGCGATATAGCCCTGCTCATTGAGCGCAGCGACTGCGGAGAAGGGGGCATTTTCCGGTTCGGTGCCGATAGCAAGGAATGCGCCGTCAACCGCAAGACGGCTTTCCGTGCCGCTCTCGGTTTGCAGCAGGTTCAGCGCGGTCAAAGCTTCGCCGCCCTCGTAGCCGATCACCACCGTACCGTAGCGGTAGTCCACGTTCGGACGGGCTGCCAGCGCCTCGATCAGCCGCTGCTCGCCGGTAAGGAAGGGGAGATTCTGCACCACGGTGACGCACTCGCAAATTTCGGAGAGCAGGACCGCCTCCTGCAGCGCGGTGTTGCCGCCGCCGACGAGGGCGACGTGCCGATCGCGGTAGAATGCGCCGTCGCAGACCGCGCAGAAGGAAATTCCGTTGCCGATGAACTCCTCCTCGCGCGGCAGATGCAGCCGCCGATGCCGTGCCCCCGCCGCAATGATGACCGTTTTGGCTTCGTAGCTTCGGGCTTCCCCGACAACGGTCTTTACCGCGCCGTCGCGGACAGCAAGCACCTGATCCATATCGATCTCCGCACCGAGCGCCATAGCCTGCTCCAGCATCCGCTGTGCCAGCTCGTTACCTGAAATCTCAGCAAAGCCGGGATAGTTTTCCAGCTTCGGCGAGAAGGTGATCTGCCCGCCGAAGGTATCGCGCTCCAGCACCAGCACCGTCTTTCCGGCGCGGCGGGCATAGATCGCAGCCGTCAGACCGGCAGGACCCGCGCCGACGATCAAAATATCATAGCACATTTCGCCTCAACTCCTCGCCTCGGCAAAGGCGCGGATGTTCGATGGGTTCTCCACGCGCTCCGTTACGCCCTCGCCGTCGAGGATCAGCAGCGTCGGCGCCTGCCGCACGCCGAATTTCCGTGCAAGCTCGGGCTGCTCATCGACCAAAACCGTCTCATAGGCAATGCCCGCGTCATTCAGGAACTTTTTCGCCATGACGCACTTGGGGCAGGTTGCCGTCGTGAACAGCAGCAACCGTCCCTCGTCGGGCGCTTTTGCGGCGGGCTGCTCGGCAGCGTCCTCCGTCACCTCATTTGCACCGAAGCGGCGGTCGGTCGAGGCGCCGATGTCATAGACCTTGCGATCCTTATATTCCTGCGCCTTGCCGTCGTTCCAGTTCTGAATGGGGCGGTAGTAGCCCGTAATGCGGCTGTAAACCTCGGTCGCCTTACCGCAGATGGGGCAGGTAAACTGCTCGCCGGAAAGGTAGCCGTGCTCGGCGCAGACGGAATAGGTCGGGGACATGGTATAGTAGGGAAGCCGATAGTTCTCGGCAATGCGGCGGACCAGCGTCGCGGCAGCCTTCCAGTCGGGCAGCTTCTCGCCGAGGAAGGCATGGAACACCGTGCCGGAGGTATAGAGCGTCTGCAGCTCGTCCTGAATATCCAGCGCCGTGAAGATGTCCTCGGTATAGCCGACGGGCAGGTGAGAGGAGTTGGTATAATACGGTGTCTGCCCGGGCTTTGCGGCGGTGATGATGTCGGGGAAGTCCTTCTTGTCGTGCTTGGCAAGGCGATAGGTCGTCGATTCGGCAGGCGTCGCCTCAAGGTTGTACAGGTCGCCGTACTGCTCCTGATAGTCCGACAGGCGCTCGCGCATATGGTTGAGCACCTTGACGGTAAACTGCTGTGTCTCGCGGTGGGTCATGTCCTTACGAAGCCAGTTTGCGTTGAGACCGACCTCGTTCATGCCGATCAGACCGATCGTGGAGAAGTGATTGTCAAAGGTGCCGAGGTAGCGCTTGGTATAGGGATACAGCCCCTCGTTGAGCAGCTTTGTGATAACCGTGCGCTTGATCTTCAGCGAACGTGCGGCAATGTCCATCAAACGGTTGAGGCGACGGAAGAAGTCCGCCTCATCGGAGGCGAGATAGGCGATCTTCGGCATATTGATGGTCACGACGCCGACCGAGCCGGTGCTCTCGCCGCTGCCGAAGAAGCCGCCGGACTTTTTGCGCAGCTCGCGCAGATCAAGCCGCAGACGGCAGCACATCGAACGCACGTCGCTCGGCTCCATGTCGCTGTTGACGTAGTTGGAAAAATACGGGGTGCCGTATTTTGCGGTCATTTCGAACAGGAGCTTGTTGTTCTCCGTCTCCGACCAGTCGAAATCGCCGGTGATGGAGTAGGTGGGGATGGGATACTGGAAGCCGCGTCCGTTTGCGTCGCCCTCGATCATGACCTCGATGAAGGCGCGGTTGACCATATCCATTTCCTTCTTGCAGTCCTTATACTTAAAGGGCATTTCCTTGCCGCCGACGATTGCGGGCAGCTCTGCCATATCGTTGGGGACCGTCCAGTCGAGGGTGATGTTGGAAAACGGCGCCTGCGTACCCCAGCGGGAGGGAGTATTCACGCCGTAGATAAACGATTCGACACACTTTTTGACCTGTTCATACGTCAGGTTGTCCGCCTTCACAAAGGGTGCAAGATAGGTATCGAAGGAGGAGAACGCCTGCGCGCCCGCCCATTCGTTCTGCATGATGCCGAGAAAATTGACCATCTGATTGCACAGCGAGGACAGGTGCTTCGCGGGCGCGGAGGTGATCTTGCCGGGAATTCCGCCCAACCCCTCCTGAATGAGCTGCCGCAGCGACCAGCCCGCGCAGTAGCCCGTGAGCATAGACATATCGTGGATGTGCATATCGCAGTTCTTGTGTGCGTTGGCGATCTCATCATCATAAATCTCGGAGAGCCAGTAGTTTGCGGTGATTGCGCCGGAATTGGAGAGGATCAGACCGCCGACGGAGTAGGTGACCGTCGAATTCTCCTTGACGCGCCAATCCTGTACCTTGACGTAGCTGTCCACCAGTTCCTTATAGTCAAGGAGCGTGGCCTTCATGTTGCGGAGCTTCTCCCGCTGGCGGCGATAGAGGATGTACGCCTTGGCAACATCGTCATAGCCCGCACGGATCAGGACGGACTCCACGCTGTCCTGAATGTCCTCGACGGCGATCTTGCCGTCCTTGATCTTCGGCTCAAAGTCAGCCGTTACCTTGAGCGCAAGAAAATCGATCACGGAGTCGTTGTACTGCTTGTTCTGTGCGTCAAACGCCTTCCGAATGGCGTTTGAGATCTTTGCAAGGTCGAAATCGACGACCTTATCGTTCCGTTTGATTACCTGATACATAGTGTTTCTCCTTATAATCCGCGAATTTGTACATTCGGAATGTATTGCGCCAGCGTTTGGCGGCAGCGTTCCAGCTTCTCCCGCGAGGGGGCGTGAAGTCCGCGCCGCAAAACGTTCTCGGAATCCTTGTAGCATTGCAGAAAATACTGCTTTGCGCCCGCGAGCCACTGCCCGACGGCGATAAAATCCTCCGGCTCGTGCAGCTCGTCCACAACGGTCGTGCGGAACTCATACGGAGTATCGCCCGCCATCAGCAGCGCGGCACTGCGCCGAACCCCCTCGGGCATCTCCGCGCGTCCGATCGTATCGGCGTATTTTTTCGGTGCGTTTTTGATGTCCATTGCGACAAAATCGACCACGCCCTCCCGCAGCAGCGCCTCCAGACGGTCGGGGAAGCTCCCGTTTGTGTCGAGCTTTGTCCGAAACCCGAGCGCCTTGATCTCCCGCAGCAGCCCTTCCAAGCCCGATGAGAGCAGCGGCTCTCCGCCGGTGACCGCCACACCGTCCAAAAGCCCCCGACGGGTCCGCAAGAAGCGCAGCAGGTCGTCCT
Source organism: uncultured Eubacteriales bacterium (assembly GCA_900551495.1). Taxonomy (GTDB): domain Bacteria; phylum Bacillota; class Clostridia; order Oscillospirales; family Oscillospiraceae; genus JAZOXB01. The sequence goes on along the minus strand of URWG01000061.1, from coordinate 4,809 downwards.
CCGAGAGGGTTTGCGTCGGCTTCAGCAGCGGCGCGTTGTGGCAGAACGGGCAGCGGAAATTACAGCCCGACAGGAAAACCGTACAGGCAACTTTCCCCGGAAAGTCCAGCAAAGTCAGCTTTTGCAGCCCTGCAATCTCCATATTGCCTCCATAAGTTTCAAAATGAGGGAAACATATCTTGTGTTTGAAGCCCGCATTTGATACAACATCTTGTATTCCTATAACAGGATAACCGCTTTATCTTCGTTTGTCAACAACAATCTCCGCGATTTTTGTAATTTTTCCGAAATCCGCGGCGGTACGACGAGGTTATTTACTTTTCGGGGAAAATAGTGTACAATGGCTGCGAAAGGCGGTGAATACCGTATGGCAAAAAAAGACAATAACGCGCTGTTTCAAAACGGCGATCCCGACTTCCGAAAGCTGCCGCCGATTGAGACGGACCCATATGAAAGAGGGTTTGCCGATTGTCTGTACAATGAGGACGAGCCGCTCTCATCTGAGGAGGAATACGAGGACGACGAGCCTTACGACAGCGCTCCGATCATAGAAGATGACTTTGACCCGCAGGGCGGCGGGAATGTGCCGCCGACAGCCAAAAAGCATCGCTTCTTACGCAAGAAGAAGCACCGTTTTCTTCGGTTCCTCGGGAAAGCCCTGCTCGTACTGCTGCTTCTGCTCGCCGTCACGGTCGCCGCGCTCCATTTTCTTGCCGTCCGCCCCGGCAACGGCGAGGGACACAAGGCAAAATCAACAACGATCCTGCTTGCTGGCACGGATGCCTCGGGCAATCAGACCGATACGCTGATGCTGCTGAACGTAGACCGCGAGGCAAACCGGCTGAGCCTTCTGAGCATCCCGCGCGACACCAAGGTCAACTGCACCTATCAGCCGAAGAAAATCAACGGTGCCTACGTCGCTAACGGCAAGGGCGAGAATGGCATGGACGCGCTGATGGGCTATGTTGCCGATTGCGTCGGCTTCCGTCCCGACGGCTATGTCCTGATCGACCTTGACGTTTTCGTGGAGCTGGTCGATCTGTTCGGCGGCGTTGATTTTAACGTTCCGCAGGATATGTTCTACGAGGACCCCTCGCAGGATCTCTATATTGATCTTCAAGCAGGCGAGCAGACCTTGAACGGCAAGAATGCGATGGGGCTGGTCCGCTATCGCTCCGGCTATTCCATGGCGGACTTGCAGCGGGTGCAGGTCCAGCGCGATTTTCTGATGGAAGCCGTACGGCAGTGGAAATCCCCGACGCACCTGATCGACGCGCTGCGGGCGCTGCCGCTGCTGGAGAAGAACACCTTGACCGATCTTTCCTTCCGCGAGCTGACGTGGTTGGCGGAATCTGCGGCGCTCTGCGGAACGGACGGAATGGTGATGCAGACTGTGCCGTACTATCTAAGTGACGTTTACGTCTGCATTGACGCAGGCGACGCGTATCTTGAACTCATCAACACCTATTTCAATCCCTACGAAACGGAGGTCGGCTACGGTGACCTCAACATTGCCTACTGAGCGCGTTGTCGGGCGCTTTGCCCCCAGCCCCTCGGGACGGATGCACCTCGGGAATGTCTTTACCGCGCTGCTGGCGTGGCTCTCCGTCCACTCGAAGGGCGGCAGCCTACTGCTGCGCATTGAGGACCTTGACCCCGACCGCAGCAAGGCGGAGTTCATCGATGCGATCTATGACGATCTGCACTGGCTCGGGCTGGACTGGGACGCGGAAATGCCCTTGCAGAGCACGCGCGATACCGTTTATCGCCGAGCCTTTGAGCGGCTGCCGGTCTATCCGTGCTATTGCAGCCGCAATGAGCTGCACGCAGCCTCCGCGCCCCATGCCTCGGACGGACGGCTCATCTACGCCGGAACCTGCCGCAACCTCACGCAGGCACAGCGGGCACGGCAGACGCGTCCCCCCGCATGGCGCGTCCGCGTGTCGGAGGAGACGGTTTCGTTTCGGGACGGCGTGTTCGGCACGGTGCGGCAGAATTTGGCGACCGAATGCGGCGATTTTATCCTGCGGCGCTCCGACGGTGTGTACGCCTATCAGCTCGCGGTCGTGTGCGACGATGCGGACGGCGGCGTGACCGAGGTCGTGCGCGGCTGTGACCTTTTGGACTCCACGCCGCGTCAGATTTGGCTGGATCGGCAGCTCGGCTTTCCCGTGCCGCAATTTTATCATGTCCCGCTGCTCGTTGCGTCGGACGGTCGGCGTCTGAGCAAACGGGAGAAGGGCCTTGACATGGCGCACCTCCGACAGACCCGCAGTCCGCAGGAGCTGATCGGCTTGCTTGCCTTTGCCGCGGGACTGATCGACGCACCGTTCCCCGTTACGCCGCAGGAGCTGCTGCCTTACTTCCGTTGGGAAAAAATCAGGCAGGAAAATATCCCGATTTTTACCGCAATCGGTTGATATTTCTGGAATTTGTGCTATAATGCAAGCGGTTAAGCAAAACGCTGAAAGGATGAATACCATGTTCAAAATCGTTCGTAAAAAAGAACTGAACGCTGCGGTAACGCTGCTTGAGATCGAAGCGCCGTTTGTCGCAAAAAAGGCGCAGGCAGGTCAGTTCATCATCTTCCGCATCGACGACAAGGGCGAGCGCGTGCCGCTGACCATTGCCGGCTACGACCGTGAGAAGGGGACCGTCACCATCATCTTCCAAAAGGTCGGTCTGACCACGAAGATGCTCGGTGCGCTTGAGGTCGGCGATTATCTGCACGACTTTGTCGGTCCGCTCGGCAAACCCACTAAGACAGAGGGGCTGAAGCGGGTGTGCGTCGTCGGCGGCGGTGTCGGCTGTGCCATTGCGCTGCCGTCCGCGCAGGCGTTTAAGGACGCCGGCTGCGAGGTCGATGTCATTGTCGGCTTCCGCAACAAGGATATTGTCATCCTTGAGGACGAGTTCCGCGCCGCCAGCGACAATCTCTATCTGATGACGGACGACGGCTCCTATGGCGAGCACGGCTTTGTTACCGTCAAGCTGCAGCAGCTTCTTGAGGCTGGCAACCAATACGACGAAGTTTTGGCGATCGGTCCGATCCCGATGATGAAGTTCGTTGCCAAGACCACCGAGCCTTTCGGCGTAAAGACCACCGTTTCCCTCAACCCCATCATGGTCGATGGCACGGGTATGTGCGGCGGCTGCCGTGTTACCGTCGGCGGCGAGGTCAAATTCGCCTGCGTGGACGGTCCCGATTTCGACGGGCATCAGGTCGATTTTGCCGAGCTGATGAACCGTAACGGCGTCTACCGCGACCAGGAAGCCGAGGACGAAAAGAACCACATCTGCCGCATGGAAAAGCTCGGCAGGGCGCTGATTCAGTAAGGGAGGAGAAAACTATGCCGAATATGTCCATGACCAAGACTCCCATGCCGGAGCAGGACGCCAACGTCCGCAATAAGAATTTTAAGGAGGTTTCTCTTGGCTACACCGCCGAAATGGCAGTGGAGGAGGCCAAGCGCTGCCTCAACTGCAAGAAGCCGATGTGCGTCGGCGGCTGCCCCGTCAATATCCGCATTCCCGAGTTCATCGCCAAGGTCGCCGAGGGTGACTTTGCCGCAGCTTATGAGATCATCACCTCGACTAACGCGCTTCCCGCGCTGTCCGGTCGTGTCTGCCCGCAGGAGAGCCAGTGCGAGAGCAAGTGCATCCGCGGCGTGAAGGGCGAACCCGTCGCCATCGGTCGGCTGGAGCGCTTTGTCGCCGACTGGTATCGCGAAAATATCAACAAAATGCCCGAAAAGCCCGAGAGCAACGGCATCCGCGTTGCAGTCGTCGGCTCCGGTCCTGCGGGTCTGACCTGCGCCAGCGAGCTTGCCAAGAAGGGCTATGCCGTCTCCGTTTTTGAGGCGCTGCATACCGCCGGCGGCGTGCTGGTTTACGGTATCCCCGAATTCCGTCTGCCGAAGGCGATCGTTGCCAACGAGATCAAGAAGCTTGAGGCAATGGGCGTTGAGGTCATGACCAACATGGTCATCGGCAAGGTGCTTTCCATCGACGAGCTGTTTGAGATGGGCTACAAAGCAATCTTTGTCGGCTCGGGCGCGGGACTTCCGATGTTTATGCACATCCCGGGCGAGGCGCTCAAGGGCGTCATGTCCGCAAACGAATATCTGACCCGTATCAATCTGATGAAAGCCTACAACGAGGAAAGCGACACGCCCGTGATCGTCTCCCAGGCGGTCGCAGTCGTCGGCGGCGGCAACGTCGCAATGGATGCCGCCCGCTGCGCCAAGCGTTTGGGCGCGGAGCATGTGTACATCGTCTATCGCCGCGGCGAAGCGGAAATGCCCGCCCGTCTGGAGGAGCTGCACCACGCGAAGGAGGAGGGCATTGAGCTTTGCACCCTCTGCAACCCCACAAAGCTGCTGGACGACGGTAACGGTCGTGTCGGCGCGATGGAATGTGTCCGCATGGAGTTGGGTGAGCCTGACGCCTCCGGTCGCCGCCGTCCGGTCGAGATTCCGAACAGCGCGTTTACGCTGGCAGTCGATACCGTCATTATGGCGCTCGGCACCTCTCCGAACCCGCTCATCCGCTCTACGACCCCGGGACTGGAAACCAACAAGAAGGGCTGCCTTGTCGTCAACGAGGAGAACATGACCACCCGTGAGGGCGTCTATGCCGGCGGCGATGCCGTAACGGGCGCCGCAACGGTCATCCTCGCCATGGGCGCGGGCAAGAAGGCTGCCGCCGCAATCGACGCAAGCTTTCATAAATAACTGAACTATAATAAAACCGAGCCGCTGTAGGGCGGCTCGGTTTTCCAGCGTGTCGAAAAACCCTTTTCGGCACGCT
>URWG01000060.1 GCA_900551495.1 uncultured Eubacteriales bacterium | reverse complement strand
CCGAACTTTTTTGCAGTTTGTCAGCGTGTCGAAAAGGTTTTTTCGACACGCTGAGGCGGGGAAAACCCCGCCTTTGTTTTTTTGATTAAAGAAGTCCGAAATGGGTCAGCGCCTTTGCCAGCCCGTCGTCGTCACAGTCGGCGGTCACATAGTCCGCTGCCGCCAACGCATCCGGCGTTGCATTGCCCATGGCAACGCCGATCCCCGCGCCGCGCAGCATTTCGACGTCGTTCTCCGAGTCGCCGAAGGCGATGCACTCCTCGGGCTGCAAGCCGTACCGTTTCAAAATTTCCTGCATGGCGGCACGCTTGCCGCCGTCCTTTGAAATGATGTCGTGACCGAGCGGGAACCACTGGGTGCTGCGGCAGTGCGGCGCGGCGGTAAGCGCCTCTGCGACCTGCTCCGAGGGAAGAAACAGGACGATCTTATAGATCGGGCGCTCCAACATGGGACGCAGCGCCCCGAGCTTCGGCGGCTTGGTGTGGATCGCCAGCAGCGCCTCCTCCACCCGCGGATCAATGTGATTCAGAACACTTTGCTCCGCACTGACCATCCAGCAGGCGCAGCCGGTGCGCTCCAGCCAGTCCATCAGTGCGGCGGCATCCTCGGGCGGGATGGGCTTGCCGTAGAGAAGCTGACCGTCGGCGGTGTAGGCATCCTGTCCGTTGTTGGTTAGATAACCGTCAAAGTCCAGCCCGTCGAGCAGGTGCTCCGAGGCAATTTCAAATTTCGACCGTCCGGTCGCAACGAAGCAAAGGACGCCGTTTTTCCGCAGCGCAGCGATCGCAAGCCGCGTGGAATTCGGGCAGATTTTGGTTTTCAGCGACACCAACGTGCCGTCAATGTCAAAAAAAGCTGCTTTTATCATTTGTACTCCTAAAAGGCGGGCGGAATCTGCCGTATATCAGGTGAGCCGAGCAGAAATTGTCGTTGCATTTAACAGAGCGGTTATCTATCGTGACGAGTCCGGCTTATTCTGCAAGAACGGATACCTTGTCATCCGCGACAGTCAGGCGTATGCGGGAAATGGGGGCTTCAAAGCTGTCAATGATCTTTTCGGCAATGACGTCCTCTAACTCGCGCTGAATGGTGCGGCGGAGATTCCGTGCGCCGTAGGTGACGGAGTAGGAGACATTGACCAAGTGATCAATCACGCTCTCGTCCCACGTCAGCGTCACGCCGCGCTCGCTGAGGTTATCCCGCAGCTCGCCCAGCATGATCGCGGCGATCCCGCGGAAATTCTCCTCGGACAGACGGTTGAAGCAGACAATCTCATCCACGCGGTTGAGAAATTCGGGGCGCAGAAATTCGGACAGCGCCTTCATTGCCTTCTCCTTGGTCTGCTCGGAGACGCTCCGCCCGAAGCCGACCGAGCCGTCCTTGCGGTCGGAGCCTGCGTTGGAGGTCATAACGATCACGGTGTTCTCAAAATTGACCATGCGACCCTGTGCGTCGGTAATGCGCCCGTCGTCAAGAATTTGCAGCAGGACATTCAGCACGTCGGGATGCGCTTTTTCCAGCTCGTCAAAGAGAATGACGCTGTAGGGCTTACGGCGGATTTTTTCGGTGAGCTGTCCCGCCTCGTCATAGCCGACGTAGCCGGGGGGCGAACCGATCAGCTTGGAGACGGAATGCCGCTCCATATACTCTGACATATCCAGCCGCACCAACGCGTCCACGGAGTCGAACAGCTCGTCGGCAAGCCGCTTGACCAGCTCCGTCTTGCCGACGCCGGTCGAGCCGACGAAGATAAAGGAGACGGGGTGCTTCTTGGTCGAAATGCCGACACGGTTGCGGCGGATGGCAGAGGAAACGGCGGCAATCGCCTCGTCCTGCCCGATGATGTGCTGCTTGAGCCGTGCGTCAAGGGAGCGGAGCTGCTCATATTCCTGCGCACGGATCTTGCTGGCGGGAATCTTCGTCCAAAGCTCAATCACGCGGGCAAGGTTTTCGATGGTCAGCGCGGGGGCAGGGATCGCCTCCAATGCCGCAATTTCGCCGTCGAGACGGCAGATGCTGCTGCGCAGGGTGGCAAGACGCTCAAAATTTTCGTGCTCCGTGTCCTCGGTGAGCAGCTTGACCTCAAGCTGATAATCGTCGCGCTCCTTACGCTTTTCGGCAAGATCGGAGATCGACTTTGTATGCAGATTCAGGTCGGAGCACGCCTCATCCAGCAGGTCAATGGCTTTGTCGGGCAGGAAGCGGTCGGTGATATAGCGCTCGGAGAGAATGACCGCCTGCCGTGCGATTTCGGGCGTGACGCGCACACCGTGATACAGCTCGTAATAGTGGGAAATGCCGCGAATGATGGAGACGGATTCCTCGATGCTCGGCTCGGCGACCGTGACCGGCTGGAAGCGGCGCTCAAGCGCGGAATCCTTTTCGATATACTTCCGATACTCGGCGAAGGTCGTCGCGCCGATGACCTGAATCTCGCCGCGGGAGAGGGCGGGCTTGAGAATATTCGCGGCGCTCATGGAGCCTTCCGCGTCGCCCGCGCCGACGAGATTATGCACCTCGTCGATGACGAGAATGATGTTTCCGCACGCCTTGATCTCCGTAATTAAGCTCTTCATGCGGCTCTCAAACTGCCCGCGGAACTGTGTGCCTGCCACGAGAGAGGTCAGATCGAGCAGGTAGACCTCTTTGTCGCGGAGCTTGAACGGTACGCTTCCCGCGACGATGCGCTGGGCAAGCCCCTCTGCGATGGCGGTCTTGCCGACGCCCGGCTCACCGATCAGGCAGGGGTTGTTCTTCTGACGGCGGTTCAGAATCTGAATGACACGCTCCGTCTCAGTCTCGCGTCCGATGATATTGTCAAGCTTGCCCTCCCGCGCCTTAGCCGTCAGGTTCAGGCAGTAGGTATCAAGAAATTTATGCTTCTTGCTCTTGGGCTTGTCGGAGGTCGGTTCCCTGCGTTCGGCAGGCTCCTCCTTTTTCGTCGGCTCGCTGCCGCCGAACAGTCGGTTCATATGCGGGAAGGTCGCGGTGCGGCTGCCGACCTCGTCCTCGTCGTCCTCGTCGGGCTGCTGCTGCATCAGCGAGAGCATTTCGCCGCTCAGTTCCTCGAGATCGTCGTCGGAAATGCCCATCCGCTGCACAATGTCGTCCACCTGCTTGATACCAAGCTCCTTGGCGCACTTCAGGCACAGCCCTTCGTTCGTTGTCTGACCGTTTTCGACCTTAGTAATAAAGACCACGGCTACATTTTTTTTGCATCTGCTGCAAAGTGTCGGTTTCATCGGGATACCTCCTAACAGGGAAAATCATGGGATATATCGCGTGACGGTCAGGTCATTGCTGCACCAAACGGTACCGTCGCTGCAAAGGCTGAAGGCAGCGGCGCCGTCAGTCTGACCGCACGGGAGAAGATCGCGCGTAAAGACGCGCAGAGAATCGTCAAATTGAAGCACAAGGTATTCGCCGCAGAGGGCGCCGCCGATCGGCTCGCCGTCTGCGGAGGCGGCGGCTCGGAGCGTCCCGTCCACGTCCAAGACCTGCACCGTGCCGTCCTCGTCGGCAAGGAGCAAGCCGTCGCCCGCCGCCAAAAGACGGGCTTCGGGGAGCGACTGCAAAAGAGCGCCGTCCGTGCGGTAGACGGAAACCCCCGCACTGCCGAAAACAAAGAGCGTGCTCTCGGATAAAAAGCCGCAGGCATACGGCACGTCCTCAAGCGTCCACGCGGTCGGCTCGCCGTCGGAGTCACACGAGAAGAGCAGGAGCCTGCTTTCAAATTCCGCCTCGCGCTGCCCGAGTGCCGTGGCTGCGACCAGCGACGCGTCGGGAGAGAGCGCACAGGTGTTCAGAAAGGCGGTCTTGGAGCGGTGCCGAAACCGCAGTGCACCCTCAGCGTCGCGAACCTCCAAAACGGCGCGGTAATCCACCGTATCAAGTAAAAGGGCGTACTCGCCGCGCTCTGCGACATCGGCGTCAAAAAGCGTGCCCTCCGCGTCGGAGAGGACAGGCTCGTCGCCCTCGGACAGCCGCGCATAGGTCGTTCCGTCGGCGTCAAACACCAAAAGCTGTTTGCCGTCGGAAGGAAAGCGCGGCGCGGAAAAATCTGCGGGATACTCTGTACCCGTGCCGTCCGAAGCGTAGAGCCAAAGCGCGTTTTCGCCCGCGCAGACCAAGCGGTCGCCCGAAACGGCAAGCGCCCCTTCCGCGATCGGAAAGGAGACGGGGGAGGAGAAGTGCCGCCGTATCGGGTCGAGCAGCGGCGTGGTTACGGATAGCACAAGGAAAAATGCAAAGAAAATCAGGGAAAAGGCAATGCCGAAGCAGAGCCACGGGCGTTTTCTCTCTGTCTGCGCCGTGCGATGCACGTTAGCGGACATGAAATACTTCCTTTCCGTCGTCATACCAAAGCTGGGTCATGAATAAGCCGCCCGGGGGAACCGTCGGTCCGGCAGCGGTGCGGTCGCCGCGCTGCAAAATCGCGCCGATCTCGCCGGGGTCGATCTTACCCTCGGCGGCATAAACTGCCGTACCGGTCATGGCGCGTGCCATGTTGTAAAGAAAACCGTTTGCACAGATGCGGCAGAGGATCAGCTCGTCCCGACGTTCCACCTCAAAGTGATACACCGTCCGAACGGTGGATTTAACGTCCGTTCCGACCGAGCGGACGGCGGCAAAATCGTGCGTTCCGACAAACTGCTCTGCGGCGCGGCGCATGACGGCTTCGTCAAGGTGCTTGGGATAAAACCACGCGCGATTGACATAGAACGGGTCGCGCATACGGGAGTTGTAAATTTGATAGGTGTATTCCTTTCGAACGCAGGAGCCGATGGCGTTGAAGCCATCATGCACCTCCCGCGCGTCGTAGATCAGAATATCCTGCGGCAGGTGTGTGTTGAGCGCATAGGGGAGACGGTCGGTCGGGATACGGCTGTCGGTGCGGAAGTTGGCGACATAGACGCGGGCATGGACGCCCGCATCCGTCCGTCCGCAGCCGGTCAGATGCACGCGGTGCCCCACCACGCGGGCGGTCGCCTCCTCGATGGTCTGCGCGACGGTGCGGGCGTTCTTCTGTACCTGCCAGCCGTGATATGCCGAGCCGTCATATTTGAGAAACAGAGCAATATTCCGCATAACGGTCCTCCTACAGTCCGAAGCAGCGCAGGACGATCACACCTGCCAGCACAAGCGCCCCGAGCAGCAGCGCCACAATGTCGCCGGTGCGGAAGCGGAGCTGCTTGAGCTTTGTGCGCCCCTTGCCGCCGTGGTAGCAGCGGCACTCCATTGCCGTAGCCAGCTCGTCGGCGCGGCGAAACGCGCTGACAAACAGCGGTACGAGAATCGGGATCAGCGCCTTGGCACGGCGGAAGATGTTGCCCGTCTCAAAGTCGGCGCCGCGGGCTTTCTGCGCGGAGATGATTTTGTCGGTCTCCTCAATCAGCGTCGGGATAAAGCGCAGGGCAATGCTCATCATCATCGCAAGCTCATGCACGGGGAAGTGCAGCAGCTTGAGGGGGGAGAGGAGCGATTCCAGCCCGTCGGTCAGCGCGATCGGCGAGGTGGTATAGGTCAGGAGGAAGGTCCCCATGACCAGCAGCATAATGCGGAGCACGAGGAAGAAGGCGTTGATGATGCCCTCCTTCGTGATGCGGAAGATCCACCACTGCGCCAGAATCTCGCCGTCGGTGTAAAACAGATTGAGCAGCGCGGTAAAAATAATGATAATCAGCAGCGGCTTCAAGCCCCGCAGCAGTGCCTTCGGACGAATGCGCGAAAGCACGACGGCGGTAACGAGAAACAGCGCCATCAGCCCATAGGAGAAAAACCACTTGCAGAGAAACAGCGCCACGATATAGAAGAGCACCAGCAGCAGCTTTGTGCGGGGGTCAAGGCGATGAACGGGGGTATTTCCGGGGAAATACTGCCCGAGGGTAATGTCCTTCAGCATTTGCGCCCGCCTTTCTTCAGCGCCCGAAGCTGATGAAGCGCGTCGTCGAGGGTGTAGGTCGCGGGGTTGACGGGCAGCCCCAGCTCGCAAAGGCGGAGGAAAAGCTGCGTGACCTGCGGAACGGTCAGCCCGATCGCCTTGAGCTGTTCGGCGTGGGAGAATACCTCCTCGGGCGGTGCAAGCCGGGAGATTTCACCCTGATTGAGCACGAGCAGGCGGTCTGCCATGGCTGCGACGTCGTCCATCGAGTGGCTGACCATCAGGATCGTTGCGCCGGTCGCCTCACGGTAGGCACGGATATTCTCCAAGATCGACGCGCAGCCCGCAGGGTCAAGCCCAGCTGTCGGTTCGTCAAAAACGACGATCTCCGGCTCCATCGCAATCACACCGGCGATGGCGACGCGGCGCTTCTGACCGCCGGAGAGGTCAAAGGGCGATTTGTCCAGCGCAGCCGGGTCAACGCCCGCAAACTCCGCCGCCCGCAGCACGCGCCGACGGATCTCCCGCTCGTCCAGCCCCATGTTTTTCGGACCGAAGGCGATGTCGCGAAACACCGTGTCCTCAAAGAGCTGATACTCGGGATATTGAAAGACCAGCCCGACGCGAAAGCGGGCGGCGCGGGTGGTCTGCTTGTCCTTCCAAATGCTCTCGCCGTCGAGTAAAACGTCGCCGACGGAGGGCTTCAAAAGACCGTTCAGATGCTGGATGAGGGTGGATTTTCCGGAACCGGTGTGACCGATGATTCCGAGAAATTCACCCTTTTCAACACTGAAATTCAGATGCTTCAGCGCGGTGTGCTCAAAGGGCGTGCCCGCGCTGTAGGTATGGCAGAGGTCGCGGACCTCGATGATTGCAGATGACAAGGGAGCCTCCTTCTGTGGTCAAGCCTTCGCCCAAGAGCAAAGTGCCTGCGCACAAGCTTCAATGGAAAGCGCCTCGAGGGGAAGGTCCTCACCCTCCCGACGCAGGGCATAGAGCAGCTGCGTGGTCGCCGGTACGTTCAGACCGGCGCTTTGCAGCGCTTCGACGTTGGGAAAAACCTCCTGCGGCGTACCGTCCAGAAGGATTTTCCCGCCGTCCATGACGATCACGCGTTGGGCACGGATCGCTTCTGTCATGTGATGGGTAATCAAAACGACGGTGATGCCCTTCTCACGGTTGAGCCGTTCGATCGTGGAGAGCACCTCCTCGCGTCCCTGCGGGTCGAGCATTGCGGTCGGCTCGTCAAGAACGATGCACCGCGGCTCCATCGCGATCACGCCGGCAATGGCGACGCGCTGCTTTTGCCCGCCCGAAAGCAGGTGCGGCGCGTGCTCGCGGTAGTCGTACATACCGACGGCTCTGAGCGCCTCGTCCACGCGGCGGCGGATTTCGTCCGAAGGCACACCGAGATTTTCCGGCGCGAAGGCAACGTCCTCCTCGACCACGTTTGCGACCATCTGGTTGTCGGGGTTCTGAAAGACCATGCCGACCGTGCGCCGAATGTCCAGCAGGAGCGCTTCGTCGGCGGTATCCATGCCGAACACGCGAACGCAGCCGCCCTCAGGGAGCAGCACGGCGTTAAAGTGCTTGGCAAGCGTGGATTTTCCGCAGCCGTTGCGCCCCAAGACGGCAACAAAGCTGCCCTCGGCGATCTGAAGATTCAAGCCGTCAAAGACCGAGAGATGCGCGCCCTCGGATTGGGAATAGGAAAATTGCAGATTTTCCGCAAGAATTGCTTCGCTCATAGTGAATGTCCGTTCTGATTTATTTGCTTGTCCACCGACCGGTCGCGCCGCAGGGGAGCACCAGTCGGGAACCCGTTACGGGAAGCCCAAGCTCGTCGGAAACGCTCGTCCCGCCGAAGCGCGGCGTAATGAGACTGTCCAAAAGGCAGGTCAGTACCGAGGGGGCAAGACCCGTTGTGTAGGAGTTGATAATGAAAAATAGAGGATCGTCGGACAAAACGCCCGCGACCAGCTTCAAAAACGGGTAAAGATCCTTTTCCAGCTTCCAAATTTCGCCGGAGGGACCTCTGCCGTAGGAGGGCGGGTCCATGATGACCGCGTCGTAGCGCCGTCCGCGCTTGATCTCACGCTCGACAAATTTCGCGCAGTCGTCGATGATCCAGCGGATCGGTGCGTCGGACAGACCGGAGGAGGCGGCGTTTTCCCGTGCCCACGCGACCATGCCCTTCGCCGCGTCCACATGGCAGACCGATGCGCCTGCCCTTGCCGCCGCCAGCGTTGCGCCGCCGGTGTAGGCAAAGAGGTTCAGGACGGAGATCGGGCGGCAGGCGGCGCGGATTTGCGCGTCGATGAAATCCCAGTTTGCCGCCTGCTCCGGGAAAACGCCCGTGTGCTTGAAGTTCATGGGCTTAACGTTGAAGGTCAGATCGCGGTAGCGGACCTGCCAGCGCTCGGGCAGACGGTGCTGTGACCACTGCCCGCCGCCGGTGGCAGAGCGGGAGTAGCGGGCGTCAAAGCTGCGCCAGCGCGGGTGCTCCTTCGGCGTCAGCCAGATCACTTGCGGGTCGGGGCGCACAAGGTAATACCTTCCCCAGCGCTCCAGCTTTTCCCCGTCGGAGGTGTCAAGCACCTCATAATCCTTCCACTGATCTGCCTTCCACATAGCGGTGTGTTCTCCTGTCTGTTGATTATAGGTCGATCTCCCGTCGCTCGAACCACTGCGTCACATCCGGCGGCGCCGCTGCCGACGGCTCAGTCGGTGCCGGTGCGGGTGCCTCGGTCGGAGGCGTTGTCGGCGGTTCGGTCGGGGGAGTCGTCGGCTCTGTCGGCTTGGGTTCGGTGGGTTTCGGTTCCGTCGGCTTCGGATCGGTCGGTTTCGGCTCGGTCGGCTTCTCCGTCGGCTCGGTGTTCTCCGTGGAGTCCGGCCCGTGGATGGAGCAGACGGCGTCGGGGTCGTCCTCCTTATAGACGTAAGGAGCGTCCTTGTTGACCTTCCAATCCTTGTTGTAGATCAGCTTACCGACTTCCTTGATCTCGTTGCCCTCGACGTGCTCGCAGTATTCATTCGCGATCTTGCCGGATTCGCCGCAGATCTTTACGAGTGTGTGGCAGGTGCAGCTAAAGGAGGGCGCGTCCTCGTAGAACAGCCGCAGGGAGGTCACACGACCTCTGCCGTTGTCGCGGATGTCCTTTTCGCAAGCCTCGGTCGCATAGCCGCCGCAGTCGGAGCAGACGCTGTACCAGCCGTAGCCCTCCGCCTCGGTAAAGGAGCGGTACTCCAGCGACGCGTGCAGCGGGTCCATGACCTGACGCCACATGGTAATGGCGGGGTTGGTGTAGGAGCCGGAGAGAATGACCTGCTCCGGTTCATCGTAGCCGCACCATACGACGGCGGTGTAGTAGGGGGTGTAGCCCGCAAACCAGCGGGTCTGGTTGTTGCCGGAGGTACCGGTCTTACCGGCTACGGCAACGTTGTCCTTATAGGCGGGGGTGCCGGTGCCGTAGGATACGGCGTCGGTCAGCATACTGTTGACGTAGAACGCCGCGTGCTCGCTGATGGCGGTGTGGCTCTCCTGCGAATTGTCCAAAACGAGCTTGCCGTCCGGATCCTCGACGCGGGTATAGGTGCGCGCCTCGCGGAAGGTGCCCATGTTCGGGAAGGTCGCATATGCCTGCGTCATTTCGCGGACGGTCAAGCCGAAGGTCAGCTCGCCGAGTGCCAGCGGAGCGTAGGCAATGTCCGTATAGTCACGACCGCCGATGGTCACGCTGTCAACCAGCGTGGTAATGCCGAGCTTCTGCGTCAGAAAGTCATAGCTTGCCTGTAAGCCGAGAGCATTGAGCGTTTTGACGGAGATTGTATTCAGAGAGCTGGTCACACCGCGCTGCACAAGGCACATACCGCTGTAGCTGCGCGAGTCGTTCTGCGGCCAGTTGCCGTCGAAGGGGGAGTCCTCAAAGGCGGTCGCGGGGGTAACGACACCGGCATCCAGCGCGGGGGCATAGACGGAGATCGGCTTGATCGACGAGCCGGGGGG
>URWG01000059.1 GCA_900551495.1 uncultured Eubacteriales bacterium | reverse complement strand
CGCGATACCAACTTCGCTATACCCGGATATTCAATTTCTGCCATTATACCACGGCAGAGGGGAAAATCAAAGATTTTTCTGTCTGTGGTCATTTATGTGGTCAAAGCCGCTTTTATGCCGCTTTCAGCAATCGAAGAAAATCCAACAAACGCAGGTGTTGCAAGGCTTTGCGGCGTTTCGCCTTGCCCTGTCCCGGATACCGCCACGGCACTCCCAAACCAAGCGCGATACCAAACTTCGCTAAGCCCGGGAGCAGGATGATTATACTGCATTTCGGCGGGAAAAGCAAGAAAATACTTTACCTGAGTGAAAAGTTTTGCTATAATCCTTTCAGAAAACAGAAACGAGGTACAGCGTCTATGCGAATGAGGAAACGCAACAATTTAGAGCCACGGATGGAGGCGTGCTCGTCGATATGGATTCGGAACGGGAAGAAGCTGCGCGGCAAGTGGCGCTCTCTGATGCCCGAGGCAACGGAGCTCCGTCTGGAGGTCGGCTGCGGCAAGGGGAAATTTACGGTGGAGACGGCGCTTGCCAACCCCGAGGTCCTCTTTATCGCCGTGGAGCGCGTGCAGGAGGCGATGCTGCTCGGGATGGAGCGGGCGCTTTCGCTTGGGCTGAAAAACCTTTACTTCCTGTCGCTTGATGCGGCGGAACTGGAGGAATATTTCGCCGACGGCGAGGTCGATCTGCTCTATCTGAACTTCTGCGACCCGTGGCCCCGCAAGAAAAACGCGAAACGGCGGCTGACACATCGAAGCTTTTTGGATAAATACCGCAGAATCCTGCGCCCGAACGGGGAAATCCACTTTAAGACGGACAATGCGGCGCTCTTTGAATGGTCGCTCGGGGAGTTGAACGTCTCCGGCTGGGAGCTTCGCAACGTCACACGAAATCTACACGCAAACGGTCCGGTCGGCATTATGACCGGCTACGAGGAAAAATTCTATGAGCTGGGCACGCCGATTAACCGCTGCGAGGCAATCAATCGGGAGGGAACCATGAACAAAATACCAATGACTGTGCCGCTGGTCGAGATGGACGGCGACGAGATGACCCGCATCCTTTGGCGGAGCATCAAGGACGAGCTGCTGATGCCGTACATCGAGCTGAGGACGGAGTATTACGACCTCGGGCTGAAGGAGCGCGACCGCACGCGCGACGAGGTGACGGTCAACGCCGCCAATGCGATTCGCAAATACGGAGTCGGCGTCAAGTGCGCGACGATTACGCCGAATGCGCAGCGCATGACCGAATACTCCCTGCATGAGATGTGGAAAAGCCCGAACGGGACGATCCGCGCGATCCTTGACGGGACGGTATTTCGCACACCGATCCTCGTGGACGGAATTCAGCCGGCGGTGAAGAACTGGAAAAAGCCCATCACGATCGCCCGCCACGCATACGGCGATGTCTACAAGGCAGCGGAGCTTCGCGTGCCCGAGGGGAAGGCGGAGCTGGTCTTTACCGACAAAAACGGCACGGAGACGCGCAGGACGATCTATGATTTCGAGTGCGGCGGCGTGCTGACGGGACAGTACAACAAGGACAGCTCGATCGCCTCCTTTGCCCGCGCCTGCTTTAATTATGCGCTTGCAACGAAGCAGGACCTTTGGTTCTCCGCGAAGGATACGATCGCGAAGGTCTACGACGGCACATTCCGACAGATTTTCGAGGACATCTTTGCGAAGGAATATGAGGAGCGCTTCAAGACGTCGGGAATCCGATATTTCTACACGCTGATCGACGATGCGGTCGCGCGGGTCATCCGCAGTGAGGGCGGCTTCATCTGGGCGTGCAAGAATTATGACGGCGACGTGATGAGCGATATGGTGTCCACCGCCTTCGGATCGCTTGCAATGATGACCTCCGTGCTGGTTTCGCCGGACGGTAAGTACGAGTTTGAGGCGGCGCATGGCACCGTAACACGGCATTACTACCGCTATTTGGAGGGCGAAAAACCGTCAACGAATCCCGTGGCGACGATTTTCGCGTGGACAGGAGCGTTTAAAAAGCGCGGCGAGCTGGACGGGAATGCGGCGCTGACCGCTTTCGGCGAACGGCTGGAGCGAGCGTGTATCCGCGTGATCGAGAGCGGAAGGATGACGCGTGATTTGTCACTCCTCTACGAGAAGGGCACCGCAGAGGTACTGACGAGCGAGGAGTTTATTTCTGCCGTTCGTGCAGAACTGGAAACACTTTCCGCGTTGGAGACGACGGTTCTCCCCGAATAGGAACAAAAAACCGAAGCTTTTCTAACAATTCAATGTATGACGGCACGCATCGGCGGGTATGCTGGAAAAGCAGCGCCGATGCGTGCTTTCCCGTTGAATTCCCACGGATTTTCTCAAAAATCGCAAAAAATTCCGAAAATCCGCAAAAAAACATCAAAAAACTCTTGCACTCAGCAAAAAAGCACGTTATAATGAACTGGATATGCTAAAAAGGCGGGAGTGAACGCAGCAATGCCCGTGCGTTTTGCGCAAACGAGAGAAAAGGGGCGCGTCGGTCTGCTTTTCCGTTCCGCTTTGCTTTTTGCCGTCGGAGGGGAGCTTCGGCTTTTTTCATCGTTCGGCAGGAAAAGAATGGACAGCAAGGAAGTGCTTTATGGCTACCGCAAACAAAAACGGAAAATCGAACGAGGAACTGATGCAGTCGCTGACCGCTCTGATCAACAAGGGGCGCCGCGAGGGT
Source organism: uncultured Eubacteriales bacterium (assembly GCA_900551495.1). GTDB lineage: Bacteria > Bacillota > Clostridia > Oscillospirales > Oscillospiraceae > JAZOXB01. The sequence goes on along the minus strand of URWG01000059.1, from coordinate 7,405 downwards.
ATGGTCACCTCTGCCGAGCTGATGTCCGCGCTGGAAAAGCTCGATCTTTCGGTCGAGAAGATCGAGCAGGTGTATGACACCTTTGAATCCATCGGTATCCAAATCGTCAACGGCGAGGAGGAGAACGACAACACCATTCAGGAGATCATTGAGGATATTGACATTATTCCCGACGAGACTGAGGAGGAACCGCTGGTCGATCCGGTCGAGCTGGCGGCGGAGTTCAATCTGGATGATCCGGTGCGGATGTATCTGAAGGAGATCGGTCAGATTCCGCTGCTCTCCGTCGAGGAGGAGCAAGAGCTGGCAAAGCGCGTCGCCGACGGCGATCAGGCGGCAAAGAATAAGCTGACCGAAGCGAACCTGCGCCTTGTCGTTTCAATCGCAAAGAAATATTCCGGCCGCGGGCTGCACATCCTTGATCTCATCCAAGAGGGCAACACCGGTCTGATCCGCGCGGTGGATAAGTTTGACTATACAAAGGGAAACAAATTCTCTACATATGCGACCTGGTGGATTCGTCAGGCGATCACCCGCGCCATCGCCGATCAAGCGCGGACGATCCGCGTGCCGGTGCATATGGTAGAGGTCATCAATAAGGCGACCCGCTGCAACCGTAAGCTGGTGCAGGAGCTTGGCAGAGAGCCGACGCTGGAGGAGATCGCCGATGAGCTGAATATGCCCATCGAAAAGATCATTGAAGCCAACCGCACGGCTGCCGATACGCTCTCGCTTGATACGCCCGTCGGCGACGAGGAGGATACGACTATCGGCTCCTTCGTCGAGGACGACAACACCCCCGGACCTGCCGACGCAACGAGCAACACGCTGCTTGCCGAGGCGCTGGGCGAGATTCTTAATACGCTGACCGAGCGCGAGGCGGACGTTCTGCGTCTGCGCTTCGGTATGTTCGACGGAAAGACGCATACGTTGGAGGAGGTCGGGCAGATCTTCGGCGTCACGCGCGAGCGCATCCGCCAGATCGAGAATAAGGCAATCCGCAAGCTGCGCCACCCCAGCCGCGCAAAGAAAATCCGTGACTTTTATTGTTAAGCTGTCAAAGCATCTCCCTCGGGACCGCTGCGGTTCCGAGGGAGATTTTTTGAAAATCTTCAAAAAGAATGCAGCGCCTCCGCAAGCGCTGTACGTTTTGCGGGGGACATCGGCGTGAGCGGCAGACGCAGCTCCTCCTCGCAAAGCCCCTCGGCGGCAAGCGCCGCCTTGACGGGGATCGGATTGACCTCGGAAAAGAGCGCGTCGATGAGGGGCAGCGCCGCGATCTGCGCTTCGGCAGATTTTCGGAAGTCTCCCTCCAACGCGCTGTCGCATATCGTCCTGACCGCCTCCGGCCGGATATTGGAAAGAACGCTGATCGCACCGCAGGCACCGAGCGCCATGGATGCGGTGATCTGATCGTCGTTGCCGCACCAAATCGGGAAGTCGTCGCCGCACAGCAGACGGATGTGTGCAAGCTTCGTCAGATTGCCGCCGGCTTCCTTGATTCCGGCGATAGGGAAAGACGCCGGCAAGTCTCCGCCTGAAGCTCGACACCGGTGCGCGAGGGGACGTTATAGGTAATGAGCGGGAGCGAGGTCGCCTCGGCGAGCGTGACATAGTGGCGATACAGCCCCTCCTGCGTTGCCTTATTATAGTACGGCGTGACTGCCAGCAGCGCATCGACGCCGCACTGCTCCGCCGCCCTTGCCAGCTCTGCGGACTGCGCGGTATTGTTTGTGCCGATGCCCGCGATGACGGTCGCCTTGCCGCCTGCCGTATCGACCGCAAGCTGCCAGAGCAGCACTTTTTCGTCCGTGGTCAGCGTTGAGGCTTCGCCGGTCGTGCCGGTGACGACGATCGTGCGGATGCCTGCCTGAAGCTGCCGCAGAAGCAGCCGTGAAAATGCCGGCAAATCCAATGAGCGGTCGCAAAACGGCGTCACGATTGCCGTTGCCGCGCCGTAGAAGACGGGTTTCTTCATGGTTTGAACACCTCCGGCTCATTCTATGCCGAAAAGGAGAGACGAGTGCTTGCAAAACCGCCGCAGGTCGGCTATAATGTTCTTATACTTAGAATCAGTATTAAAACAATCGGAAAAGAGAACGATACCTTGATGAAAACAAGTGATTTTTATTACGACCTGCCGCAGGAGCTGATCGCACAGACCCCGCTCGAAAAGCGGGATACCTCGCGGCTGATGGTGCTCAACCGCGCGGACGGCTCCGTCTCGCACGAGCATTTTTATCAGTTGATCGACCATTTGCGGGCGGGGGACTGCCTTGTTATGAATAATTCCCGTGTGATTCCCGCGCGGCTGCTGGGACATCGCGTTCCGAGCGGCGGTGCGGCGGAGGTCCTTCTGCTGACCGACAAGGGCGACGGCGTTTGGGAATGTCTTGTCAAGCCCGGAAGAAAGCTGCACGAGGGCGCGGAGCTGTCCTTCGGCGACGGGCAGCTTACCGCGACGGTGGAGACGGTGCTCGACAGCGGTAATCGGCTCGTGCGGTTTCACTACGAGGGAATTTTCCTTGAGATTCTGGAGCGCCTCGGCAAAATGCCGCTCCCGCCGTACATCAAGGCGGAATTAGAAGACGGCGAGCGCTATCAGACGGTCTATTCCAAGGTCAACGGCTCTGCCGCCGCACCGACCGCAGGGCTGCACTTTACCGAGGAGCTTTTGGAGCGGATCGCGGCAAAGGGCGTTCGGCTTGCCTACGTGACGCTGCACGTCGGGCTTGGCACGTTCCGCCCCGTCAAGGCGGACAATATTACGGAGCACCGGATGCATTCGGAATTCTGTATTCTCTCCGCCGAGACTGCGCAGCTTCTCAATGAAACGCGGCAAAACGGCGGGCGTATCATCTGCGTCGGGACGACCTCCTGCCGCACACTGGAATCGCTCTGCGACGAAAACGGCGCTTTTTCCGAGCGCTCGGCGTGGACGGATATTTTTATCTATCCCGGCTACCGCTTCAAGGCGATGGATGCACTGATTACGAATTTCCACCTGCCCGAGAGCACGCTTATCATGCTTGTCTCTGCGTTCGCGGGCTATGATACGGTCATGAACGCTTATCGCATTGCGGTGCGGGAGCGGTATCGCTTTTTCAGCTTCGGCGACGCGATGCTGATTGAATAAACAGTAATCGGAGAGGGTAGATACAAATGTTTCAACTTCTGAAAACCGAGGGCGCGGCGCGGCGCGGGATGTTTACCTGCGCGCACGGCACGGTGCAAACTCCGGTGTTTATGAACGTCGGCACACAGGGCGCGATCAAGGGCGCACTGAGTGCGGCGGACCTGAAAAACATCGGCTGTCAGGTCGAGCTTTCCAATACCTACCATCTGCACCTGCGCCCGGGGGATCGGGTCGTGCGCGACATGGGCGGTCTGCACCGCTTTATGACGTGGGACGGACCGATTTTGACCGATTCGGGCGGCTTTCAGGTCTTTTCGCTCGCCGATCTGCGCAAGATCAAGGAGGAAGGCGTCTACTTTGCCTCCCATCTGGACGGTCACAAGATTTTTATGGGACCGGAGCAGAGTATGCAGATCCAGTCGAATCTCGGCTCGGATATTTGCATGGCGTTTGACGAGTGCGTTGAGAATCCCGCGCCCTACGCTTATGTCAAGGACTCCGCCGCCCGTACCTACCGCTGGCTGGTGCGCTGCAAGGCGGAAAATGCGCGGCTCAACGCCTTGGAGACGACGGTGAACCCGCAGCAGATGCTTTGGGGGATCAATCAGGGCGGCACCTATGCCGATCTTCGCGTTGAACACATGAAGATGATCGCCGAGCTGGACCTGCCCGGCTATGCCATCGGCGGCTTGGCAGTGGGCGAGAGCACCGAGACGATGTATGAGATCATCGAGGCGGTCGAGCCGCATATGCCGAAGAACAAGACGCGCTATCTGATGGGCGTCGGCACGCCGACGAACATCATTGAGAGCGTCGCGCGGGGCGTGGACTTCTTCGACTGCGTGATGCCTGCCCGGAATGCCCGCCATGCCAAGCTCTTTACATGGTCCGGCACGATGAATCTGAAAAACGCGAAGTATGAGCGCGACCCTCGCCCGATCGACGAGCAGTGCGACTGCCCCGTCTGCCGGCGCTACTCTCGGGCGTATCTGCGCCACCTGTTCAAGGCGGAGGAAATGCTTGCCATGCGGCTGGCGGTAATGCACAACCTCTATTTTTACAATCAGCTCACCGCGCGGATTCGTGAGGCGCTGGACAACGGCACCTTTGCCGACTTCCGTAGGCAATATTCCGAACGGCTGTCGCAGCGGGCGGAGGATTGACGCTTTTTTCATAATTTTACAAGATAGTGCTTGCATTACGGCGTAGAAACCGATATAATATTTCTATCATATACAGGAGGAAAATCCATGGACCCCACATTTATCATTTTACTTGTTGCAATGGTCGCCGTATTCTACTTTATGCTCATCCGCCCCGAGAAGAAGCGGAAGAAGGAAGAGGAGAATCTGCGTAATTCGTTAAAGGTCGGTGACCGTATCACCACCATCGGCGGCATCGTCGGTAAGATCGTCGAGCTGAAGGACGAGAATATCGTCATCGAGACCAGCGCGGATCGCGTTCGCATGGAGCTGGCTCGCTTCTCCGTTATGACCAACAATACTGCCAAGGATGCCGCGCAGAAGGCGCGTGCCGAGGCGCAGGCTGCTGCGAAGGCAAAGGCTGAGGAGAAGAAAAAGCAGAAGCAGCAGGAGAAGGAAAACAAGAAGAAGGGTCTGTAATCCGCAGCGATCTCCGCGATTGAACAACGTAATATTTCGTTTTTTGCCGAAGCTCGGTTTGCACCGAGCTTCGGTTTTTTATTTTTTTAAGCGTGATTTCGGAAAATCTTAATAATTCCTAAGAAAATCTTAAACAAATCTTAAACTTTTCTTTAGCGTGCGAAATTGACTTTCCACATTTCATATGGTAACCTAATATCATAGAGAAACGCCGAGGGGGAAGGGTCGATGAATGTGATCTTGAAGCAGATTCGCCGCAAGCCCATCGTGTGGGCGGGACTTTTGATCGCGCTGACGTTGGCGGTGGCGGTGTCGTTGGTGGGATTAAGCGCATGGAGCGCCATCGAACGGCAGGCTTCGGCAGTCAGTGACAACTATGTTACGATAGCAATTATGAAGGAAACTGAGTTCGGCTCGGAAATCTACGATACGGCAGCGATGGACGCGGCGTTGAGCAGCGGCTGCGTGGCGAGCTACGATTCGCGCTGTATGCTGGGCGCTGTCGTGGCGGGGACCAAGGCGCTGACCTCCGGCGCCGTCGAGCGAAATGATTATGACTTTGCCTTCGACTACCCGTCCTATAACCTGTCCGTTTTTGCGATTAACTGTACAGGAATTGCGCCTACGGTGCGTGAAAACAGCTATATTTCTTCTGAATATGACTCGGAAGGAAATTTTGTGGGAGAGCGGGAAGTGAAGGAGCCGCCGGTTGCGTACTACAATGTTTCCGGAACGGTGAATGAAGTGGTCTCGCTGGCTGCGGGCTATGAACCGCCGAAACACGGCGACCAAATCCTCATTTCGACGGAGATACATCGAGCGGACGGAGTAAGTTTGTTTGAGGTGGGAAAACAGTACATGGTTTTTGCGTACTTCGCGGACCATCAAATCAAAGAGCACTATTACGAAACTACCGATGAGAATACGGGTGAGTTTGCGTGGAAGGTTGTGGAAGAGCCGGATACGGAGTCACCGTACGACTTGAGTATATATGATTCTTGGGGTCTTAACATCACGGACCACATTGAACGGTATTACACAGACGGTGTTCATGGTGAGCCGGATCGCGAGGACTGGTATGCGCGACTGCTGCGTGGACAGCGCGACGACGGTGTGTATTATTACTATCCCATGCCGGAGGCTTGGACACACGTTGCGGAGTATAGCGGCAGCGTGGAGGAATTTTTGGAAAGCGGAGCGGGGCGGGAATGGCGTGAGGAGATTATTCCGCGCTGCGAAATGAATCAAAGCTCTGCCACTGTTGTTCTGACAGACAATTTACAGAGTGTTTATATGTTCAATAACGGCTTCGCGGAGCTGCTGAACGGGCGCGAAATTTCTGCCGAGGAATATGTGAACGGCGAAAATGTGTGCCTTGTAAGTGCGGAGTATGCAAAGTATAACAATTTGGATGTCGGTGACCGTATCAACATTGACTATTACGATACGCCCGTGGTGCAGAACGGAATAGCGGAGGGCGGCAACAATGGTTCTTCCGTTACTAACAGTGTGACACTTCGGCACGGCGTGCTGACGTCGGACGACCGGATCGGCGTACAGAAGGACTATGAGATTGTCGGCATCTATTCGGCGCCTGCGTTCCGAGCCGGGATACACCTGTTCACTGCGGATACGATCTTTGCGCCGAAAAAGTCTCTGCCGAACGCAGAGAAGTATGAGGAAAGAGGCTTCAGAGCGCTGCAATCGCTCGTCTTGCGGAACGGCTCGGAGGAGGAATTTTTCGAGGCACTGAAACACGGAAGCTACGACGGAGAGTGGGCGGAGATTTGGTTTGATAACCCAAATGATATTGACTTTTCGGGTGACTTTATGACCTTCAACCAGCAGTACGACAAGGCGGCGGGGAATATCGAGGTCATGCGGAGCAACGCAAGACGGCTGCTGATCTTGGCGGTTTTGGGCTTCCTGATCGTGCTGACGGCGGTGCGGTACTTTGAGGCGCGGCGGCAGCGGGCAATCGTCGTTACGATGAAAAAACTCGGAATCGCACGACGGCGGATCGTCCGAGAGCTGATCGGCGCGGGACTGCTGCTCGACCTGACGGCAACGGCGTTCGGCGGGCTTGCGGCGTGGCTGCTCTTCGGCGAGATCACCCGCCGCGCCAACGTCGGCACCCTGCAGCTCCCGCTCACGACGCTGCTCCTCTCCGCCGCAGCAACGGCAATCGTGCTGACGCTTACGACCGTTTTCAGCGCGTTGAAGCTCTCCAAAATCGGCTTAATGCAGGTCAAAAAACGAAAAATGATTAGCTAATATACAATATTAACAATTTAACCGCTCATTTGTTGGTTGCTTTGTATAATTGACATTGCTATTATTGTAAGTTATACTCGAATTATATAAAACAAACAAAAAGCAACCTAAATTTCATAAGAAAGGTCAACACGCCAATGTGGCTTACGTTCTGTCGCTGCAAAGGAAGCCCCTTGACACGTCGGCTTAGAAAATGAGCAACGATGGGCGGTGATTCCGATGGGCTGAGGCGGCTTCTTCCGAGCGGTAACAACACAGTATTTTTGTAAGGAAAAATCAACTGATACTGATTCTTGATTAAAACATTTCATCAAGAATCCCATGTGCTGCGCACACTCGCATCGTGCGAATGCACGATGCGCCGTCTCATGCA
>URWG01000058.1 GCA_900551495.1 uncultured Eubacteriales bacterium | reverse complement strand
CGCGGCGCGGATGCACTCGTCGTCCGTGGCGTCGAGCTTGCCGTAGCGGATGTTCTCCATGACCGTGCCGGTGAACAGGTGCGTGTCCTGCAAAACGATGCCGAGCGAGCGGCGGAGGTCGTTTTTGCGGATGTCGCGCACGTCGATGCCGTCGTAGGTGATTTGTCCGCCCTGAATGTCGTAAAAGCGGTTGATGAGGTTTGTAATGGTCGTCTTGCCCGCGCCGGTCGAGCCGACGAAGGCGATCTTCTGCCCGGGCTTGGCGTAAAGGGAAAGCTTTTGCAGCACGGGCTTTTCCGGAACGTAGGCAAAGTCCACGTCATAGAATCGCACGTCGCCCCGCAGCGGGACACGCTCACCGTCGGGCTTGATCCAAAAATAGTCGCGCCCGTTCTGCTCCAGCGTGACTCTGCCCTCGTCCACCTCCGGCGGCATATCCAGCACGGCAAAAATCCGTTCTGCGCCCGCCAGCGCCAGCATGATGGCGTTGAACTGCTCGGAGATCTGACTCACGCGGTCGGCAAAGTTACGGATGTAGTTCAAAAATGCGATCAGCACGCCGCCCGCGCCGTCCTCATGCAGCCACAGCACGCCCACCGCGCAGGTCAGGGCATAGAAAATATGCGAGAGGTTATTGAGGATTGGTCCGACGACGGAGGTCGCAGTCGTCGCGGTGGTCGAGGAGCGGCGGTAGCGCTCGTTGATCGGCTCAAAGTCCCCCATGACCTCTTTTTCGTGGGTAAAGACCTTGATGTCCCGCTGTCCCGCGATCATTTCCTCGATGTAGCCGTTGACCTCGGCGGCATTTTTCTGCTGCTCGCGGTAGCTTCTGCCGCTGATGCGCGTGATAATGCGCACGGTAGCAATGACGATACCCGCCAGAACGACCATCAGCGCAAACAGCCGCAGCGACAGCACCAGCATCATCGCGATCGTGCCGAGCAGCGACGTGACCGAGATGAGCATTTGGGTGATCGCGTGCTGCAAAAGCTCGTTTGTCGCCTCGATGTCGTTGGTGAAGTAGCTCATGAGGCTGCCGTTGGTGTTTTCGTCGAAATAGCGGATGGGAAGCTGCTGCATCTTGCCGAACAGCTCCGTGCGCAGCTTCTGCATAATGACCGCGCTGCACTCGAGCATCAGGCGGTTGAGCAGATAGTTCGTCACGGCGCTCAGAAGATACAACGCCGCAAGCCCGATCAGCAGGGAGATGTATTTTGCGTAAGTCTCATTCGGCGCAAGCCCCGTCTCGCTCAGCAGATTCACCAGCGGCTTCATGCAGTAGGTCGTGGCGATCGTCGCACCCGCATAGATCAGGATGGACGCCACGGCGCAGATCAGGATCGGCTTGCAGTGCTTAAAGTAGCGGAACAGCCGCATCAGGCTGCCGAACGGCGTCTGCGCTTTGCGATAGTTACGAAGCTCAACTCTCGGCATACTCGTTCGCCTCCTGTCGCATCTGGCTGTCGTAAACATCGCGGTAGATCCGGCTGCGCTGCATCAGCTCCTCATGTGTGCCGACGTCGGAAAGGCTTCCCTCGTCGAGCACCACGATCCGATCGCAGGCAAGGATCGACGCAATGCGCTGGGCGATCACGATCTTTGTCGTGCCGGGCAGCGCGGTCTTCATCCCGCGGCGGATGTGCTCGTCCGTCGCCATATCCACGGCGCTGGTCGAATCGTCCAAAATAAGTATTTTCGGCTTCTTCACGATCGCGCGGGCGATACGCAGACGCTGCTTCTGCCCGCCGGAGAGATTGGCGGCGTTCTGCTCAAGCACGGTATCGTAGCCGTCGGGGAAGCGGTCGATGAACTCGTCCGCGCAGGCAATGGCACAGGCGCGGCGCAGCTCGTCGTCGTCCGCATTCGGGTCGCCCCAGCGCAGATTATCACGGATCGTGCCGGAAAAGAGCGTGCCGTTTTGCAGCACCATGGAGACACCGCTGCGCAGCGCCTCGAGCGTATACTCGCGCACGTCCCGCCCGCCGACCTTGACCGTGCCGGAGAGGGTGTCATAAAAGCGCGGGATCAGGTTCACAAGCGTGGACTTTCCCTCGCCCGTGCCGCCGATGACGCCGATCGTCTCGCCGCTCTTGATGTGTAAGTTGATGTGTCGCAGATTGAGCTTGTCGGGATTTTTCGTGTAGCTGAAGCACACGTCCTCGAAATCCACCGAGCCGTCGGCGACCGCTGCGTCCGAGGGACCGTCGGCAATGTCCACCTGCTCGTCAAAAACCTCGTTGATGCGGTGCATGGACGCCTGCCCGCGAGACAGCGACATAATGAGCCACGAAATCATCGTCAGCGAGGATACCGCCTGCGTCGAATAGGACACAAGGCTCACCAGCTCGCCCGTCAGAAGTCCCGTGGTCGAAAAAATGATCTCCCGCCCGCCGATGAGCAGCAGGAGGATGGTGCACGTCCACATAATGGTCATCTGAATCGGACCGGTCAGCGTAAACAGCCGCGCCGAGGAGAGCTGCGCCTGCCGCAGGTCCTCTGTCGTCGCGTCGAAGCGGTCCGTCTCGTAGCCGCCGCGGACATACGCCTTGACCACGCGGCTGCTGACAAGATTTTCCTGTACGGCACGGTTCATCGCGTCCGTTTTCACCAGCATTTTTCGAAAGCGCGGCTTACCGATGCGCATTAAGATCAGCAGCACCGTCAGCAGCACCGGAATGGCGATCAGGAAGATCACCGCCAAGTGCGCCGAAACGGTGAACGCCATCACCGTGGCAAGCACCAGCATGATCGGTGCGCGGGTCATCGTGCGCAGGAGCTGATACATCGTCGTGCGGACGGCGGTAACGTCCGTCGTCGCACGGGTGATCAGGCTGCTCGTGGAAAAGCGGTCGGTGTTGGCAAAGGAGAAGTCCTGAATCTTCCCCAGCAGCAGTGAGCGCAGATTTTTCGCAAAGCCCTGACTGCAAATCGCGGAGCAGCGGGCGCTGAGCAGTCCGCACGCCATGGACAGACAAGCCACGCCCACCATGATTCCCCCGACGGTCAGCACGAAGCGGTCGCGGTCGGCGACCAGCGCATTAGGGAACAGGGAGCGCAGCATAAAGTTTTCCTCCCGATACAGACCACCGTCCACAATGACGGACATCAGCATCGGGATCAGGACCTCCAAAGCGACCTCGAGCCAGCCGAACAGCGCAGCGGCAGCCGTCCACCCGCGGTAGTTTTGGAGGCATTTCCACAAATGATGTTGCTTTTTCTCTTTGATGATGCTTCTGCCTTCTTTCTTTCGCTACCTCGCCGAGCCTGCGCACTTTGCGGGCGCGGTCGGCGCTTTCACATATATTGAGAACGATTATACAAAATAATGATAGAATATGCAAGCACCGTTACGGCTGATTTTTCATCGGCAGCAGCTTCGGCACGAAGCCGCGGACGTGCAGCCCCTCCGCCAGATGCGCAAACGCCTCGACCCGCAGCGGCGGCTCGCAGCACAACAGCTCAAACGCCGCGCCGCGATATTCCAACGCGTACCCGCTCGGTGCAAAGCCGTTATTGAAATAAAAGCGGCGGCGGCGCACCCGCTGCTCCGCATTTTCCGCGTCGGGGTCAAGCGGCTCCAAATCGACCGTGCATTGCCGCCCCGCGTACAGCGAACGGTACAGCGCAAGCGCCTGCCCGCCGTAGCCCTTAGAACGAAAGTCCCGCCCGACGGCAAGGAAAAACAGGTACGCCGCCCGCTCGTCCGCCGATACCGCCATAAAGCCGACCGCCGTCTCGCCGTCCAGCAGCGCAAGTACGTCAAATTCGCCCCGTGCCTGCACCTCCAGCATCTCCGAAATCGGCATATACTCCTCCGGCGGGAACGCCTCGCGGTTGATTTTTTCGATTTGCTCCGTCAGCGCGGCATCCGCGCTGAGTCGTTTTGCAATCATCGTTGTTCTCCTTTTCTCGTATGGGGGTCATTGAACGCCTCACCGTCAAAGGTGACGATTGCGTAATATTTATGCTCCCCGCACTGTATTTTTTCGTTGATGCGCCGCAGCAGCTCGTCGCGGCTGAGCGGAAAATCACGCGGTATCACGAGGTCGAATATCACGTTGCTGTGCTTTTCGCCGCGCACCATGCGGAAATCGTGCAGCGACAGCCGCGGGTCGATCTCGGCAAGCGCTCGGGTCACACGGTGGCGAACGGCGTCCAGCTCCGGGTCGTCGGTCACGATGGGGTCATAGTGAATGACAAGATCGACGTTCATCTCCCGTTTGACCTCGCGCTCGATGTCGTCGAGACATTCATGCGCCGTCAACGGGTCAAGGCGGTAATCCATCTCGGCGTGAACGCTGGCGAAGCGGCGCCCGGGACCGTAATCGTGGACGATCAGATCGTGAATGCCGAGAATTTTTTCATGGCGGGTGATCTCATGACCCAGGCTGTGGGCCAACTCCTCGTCGGGCGCCTCGCCGAGCAGCGGGTCGATGGTGTCCCGCGCAATGCCGATGCCCGACCACAGGATGAGCAGCGCCACGGCAAAGCCCATGTAGCCGTCGATACGCAGCCCCGTAAAGTGCCCGACCACGCAGCCGAGCAGCACCGCCGCAGTGGAAATCGCATCGTTACGGCTGTCGGCGGCGGTGGCGGCAAGGGCTGCGGAGCGAATTTTCCTGCCGAGCTTGGCGTTAAACAGCGCCATCCAGAGCTTTACGCACACGGATGCCGCCAATACAAGCACGAGCGCAAGGGAGAATTCGATCGGCTCGGGGCGGAGAATTTTGCGGAACGAGCTGATGGCAAGCTCCGCGCCGATAACGAGGATCAGCGCCGCAACGACCAGCCCCGAAAAGTATTCGTAGCGGCTGTGCCCGAAGGGGTGCTTGTCGTCGGCGGGCTTTGATGCCAGCTTGAAGCCCAGCAGCGTCACCACCGAGCCGGACGCATCGGAAAGGTTGTTCACGGCGTCTGCCGTGATGGAAACGCTGCCGCTGAGCGTGCCGACAAGCAGCTTCCCCGCAAACAGCAGCAGGTTGCAGACAATGCCGACCAGTCCCGCCAGCCGTCCGTAAGCGGCGCGGGTCTTGGGCGCCTCCGTATTCTGATAGTCGCGGACAAACAGCCGCAGCAGCAGCGCGGTCATAGCCTCGCCTCCGAAAACAGAATCATCGCGGACGCCGCAGCGCCCGCTGATATAAGTTCTTTTAAGTGAATAATAAACAGTGAATGGGGAAGAATGGCGGTGTGCCTGCGACACGGATTACAACCCCCTCAGGCGCTTCGCTGACACAGGGGAGCCTTGGTGCGGCGGAAAAAATGTATTTACAGCTCCTCCGCCATTGCCGCGATTTGGGCGCGGCTCTCGTCGGAAAGGGCAGAGCGGACAGTCACGGCGGTATTCAGCCATGTCAGATTCTTCGCCTTTTCCAGCATCCGCCGCATGATCCCCGCAGCAGTGGGCGCCCACGAACCGTTTTCGATCAAACCGACCGTGCGGTTGCGGAAATTCCGTTCGGTCAGCTCGCAGATGAACTCCCGCATGAACGGGAAAATCTCCGCGTTATAGGTCGTCGTCGCAAGGACGAGCCGATCGTATCGGAACGCGTCCTCCACCGCCTCGGAGCGGTCGCAGCGGGCAAGGTCGTGCAGGACGACGGTCCTTCCCTTTTCCCGCAGCTTCTCGGCAAGCAGCTCGACCGCCGCCTTCGTGTGCCCGTAAACCGAGGTGTAGGCAATGCAGACGCCCTCATCCTCGGGCGTGTAGGACGACCACGTTTGGTACAGCCCGAGATAGTAGCCGAGATTCTCCGTCAGCACGGGACCGTGCAGCGGGCAGATCGTCGCAATGTCCAGCGCCGCCGCCTTGCTCAGGAGCGTCTGCACCTGTGCGCCGTACTTGCCGACGATGCCGATGTAATAGCGCCGCGCCTCGCACGCCCAATCCTCCTGCGCGTCCAGTGCGCCGAACTTGCCGAAGCCGTCGGCGGAGAACAGGACGCGGTCCGCCGCATCATATGTCACCATGACCTCCGGCCAGTGCACCATCGGCGCAAACAGGAAGGTCAGCGTGTGCCGTCCGAGGCAGAGCGTCCCGCCGTTTTCCACCGTCAGGCGGTTCGGGCAGGCATTCTTGCCGAAGAAGGCGTCGATCATGCCGAAGGTACGGACATTGCCGACCACCGCCGCCTCAGGATACGCCGCAGCAAAGGCGGCAATGTTGGCGGAATGATCCGGCTCCATGTGCTGCACGATGAGGTAGTCGGGCTTGCGTCCGTCCAGCACGGCGGCAAGCTGCTCCAGCCACAGCGCGCCGAAGCGTGCGTCCACCGTGTCCATCACGGCAATTTTGTCGTCCGAAATGACGTAGGAATTGTATGCCATGCCGTTCGGGACGACATACTGCCCCTCAAACAGATCGATCTCACGGTCGTTGACGCCGATGTAGCGAATGTCCCTCGTAATGTCCATACCGATTCTCCTTTGTCTGTAGTATCATCATTATACGTGAAAACAGGTGCAGATGCAAGCAAAAAAGCGCACGGGGCAGTCAACCCCGTGCGCGATATTTGTTTTCCTTATGTTTTCATAAACCGCACCAAAACGGCGGCAGTCTCGGCGCGGGTCGCGTTGTTCTTCGGCAAGAGCCTGCCGTCCGCACCGTTGATGACGCCGGCGCCGATCGCCCAGCGCATCGCGTCGAGCGCGAAGGGGCTGACGGAGCTGCCGTCGGCAAAATCGCCGACGCTTCCGCGCTCCGCGCCGACCATGCCGTTTTTCTTACCGTAGCGCAGCAGGATCGTTGCAAGCTGCTCCCGCGTCAGCGCCTCCTGCGGGGAGAAGGTCGTTCGGCTCGTGCCGATCACGATCCCCTCCGCGTTCGCCCACGCGACGGCTCTGCTGTACCACTTTCCCTCCGGCACGTCGGTGAAGGCGGTCGGGCGACCGTCCGGCTGCCCCGCGATACGCCACAGGACCGTCACGAACATTGCGCGGCTCATCGGCTCCTCCGGCGAGAAGCGGTCCGCCGCGGTGCCCTCCATCCAGAAGCGGTAAAACGCCGTGCGCACGGCAGACTCGTACCACGCTCCCTGCGCCGCGTCTGCAAACGGCGCGTCGTTGTTTTGCAGCCGCCGCGCGACGATCTCCGGGAGATACAGCCTCGGCGCGCTCTCCTCGGAGCGGACCGCAATGCCGTAGGGGAAGCTCTGCCGAGAGCCGTCCGACAGGGTGAGCACGGCGCTGTCCTCCGTCACGCCCTCCGTCGTCAGCGCCACGGGCGTGAACAGGCGCTTGGGCGTCATGTCCAGTCCCGCGATCGCCGCAAGTCCCGCGGCAAGGCGGCAGTTATCCGTCGCGTAGTCTTCGTTGATCGTCGTCCCGCTGTAGAACGCGCCCGTCCGCACCGTACCCGCCTCCGTCGGCAGACCGGCGGCTTCCATAAAGGTCCCCCGCACCGCCTCGGGTCCGTAGTACCAAATGCCGACATTCTGCGACGAATGGTCGCCGGGTCTGTTCCACGTAATGCTGTCGGTCGGCTTCTCGCCTTTTTTCAGCTCACGGAGCACCTTTTCCATATCGTTGACGTCCAGCGCGCCCGTGTCGTGGTCGGGTACGGCAAGGACCGCCGTGCTGCCGTCCCGCTTTGCCCAGTTGACGGCGTAGGCAAACGCCTCGTCAAACGCCAAATACTCCGCCGCAGCCGTCCGCGCATCCTGACCGTGGGCACCTTTGTCCACGCAGCCGCCCTCCACGAGCAGGAAAAATCCGTCCGCGTCGGTCGAGAGGACCTCGATGGCTGCCTTTGTCATCTCCAAGAGGGTCGGCTGGCTCGAGGGCTTGCGGTCGGTCGTCATGATCTTGTTGCCCTCACCGAAGCGGCTCCAAATTCGCTTTTCGCCCCGTCGGACCGCAGCGGCAAGCGTCGCCGCATCCGTGACGACGGTGTAGCCCTGCTGCGCGGCGGTAACACTGCCGCTTGAATCGCAGTCGGAGCCGCCGCCGAGCACGATGTCGAGGTCATGCCGCAGCATTTGAACGGCGATCTTGTCGGTTTGGCTTCTGTGCTCGACGTGCGCGGCAGCGGAGGCGGGCGTCGCATCCTTCCAGTAGCTTGTCGTGAGGATACCGGTCGCCTTGCCGTCCGCCTGCGCCGCCTCTAAGAGCGAGGGCAGCGGGACGCCGCTCGGGTCCAGCCCGACACGCCCGTTGAGGGTACGGTAGCCGCTCGTGATCGCGGTCCCGCCCGCTGCGGAGTCTGTAACGCTGCTGTCTGACGAGCGGGTGCGCGACGTTCCGATCAGATAGTCGGCAAGGTACAGCCCGTCATGCGTCTCGCCCGCAATGGCGTTCGTCGTGATGGGCGTCCGCTGCCCCGCAATGCCGCCTCCGCCGCGCTTGACCGCGTCGGCAAGGTCAAAATTACCGAAGCCGCCGCCGTCCGGAACCATAAGGATGATATTTTTGACCCGAGGTGTCCCCGCTGCGGCGACCCGCAGCGGCAAAAACGCACAAAGCAGCGCCAAAGCCAGCGCAAAGGCAAGAATTCTTCGTTTCATTCGTCCTCCTGTTTCCGTTTCCGCTTCTGCTGCGCGGCAATTTCCATCATCCGCTCGTACATCTCGTCTCCGACGCATTGACGGGCGTATTTGCACCACTGCACGCAGCTCAATTCATCATTATACGCAACAAATCCGCAATTTTCGCAGGTCACCTGCGTATCCGTGGAGAAGATCTCGATTACGTTGCCGCATTGCGGGCAGACCTTTTCCCTGAGCGTGGGCGTGCGCGGCTTGCCCTGACAGCCGTCCATAATCATGGATTATCCCTCCTCTTGCCCGGTTTGTCAACAGTATACCCGATATTTCTACGCGCCGCAAGAGGAAAAGGTTGCCTGCCGCGCAAAACTGTGCTAAAATATTTTCGGCGGCAACCCCGCCGAAAGGAGAAACGGCTATGAAGGTATTAGAGGGACTGCGCCCGACTGCGGCGCTGGAATATTTTGAGGCATTGTGCGCCATTCCGCACGGCTCGCGCGATACCAAGCGCATTTCGGACTACTGCGCCGCCTTTGCGCGGGAGCACGGGCTGCGCTATGTGCAGGACGCGGCGAATAACATCGTGATTTACAAGCCCGCAACGGCGGGCTACGAGACGCATCCGACGGTCATTTTGCAGGGACATCTGGATATGGTCTGCGAAAAGGACGCCGACTGTGACATCGACTTTGCGACCGACGGGCTGCGCCTTGCCCACGACGGAAACTACATCTTCGCCGAGGGAACGACGCTCGGCGGCGACGACGGGATCGCGGTCGCCTACGCGCTTGCGGTGCTGGCAGCGGACGACATTGCACACCCGCCGCTTGAAGCGGTGTTCACCGTGGATGAGGAGATCGGTATGCTGGGCGCGGCGGCGCTGGATATGTCGCTGCTGAAGGGGCGCGTGCTGCTCAACTGCGATTCCGAGGACGAGGGGATTTTGACCGTGAGCTGTGCCGGCGGCGCCACCTCGACCCTGACGCTGCCCGTGCAGCGCGAGGAGAGAGCAGCGGACGGCGTTTGGCGGCTGACGGTGCAAAATCTCATCGGCGGGCACAGCGGCGTGGAGATCAACAAGGGGCGCGCCAATGCCAATAAGGTGCTTGCGCAGCTTTTGCAGCGTCTTTCCGTGCGGCTGATCGCCGTGGACGGCGGCAGCAAGGACAACGCCATCCCCCGCGCCTGCACCGCGCTTGTGGCTGCGGCGGACCCCAAGGCAGCGTTCCTCGCGGCGGCGGAAACGGTGAAAAAGACCCTGCCGAGCGGCGAGACACAGGGGCAATTCCTCTGCGAGCGAGCGGACACGACGTTTGCCCCCATGACGCAGAGCAGCAGCGACGCGGTGATCGGGCTGCTGAACGCGCTCCCGAACGGTGTCCGGGCAATGAGCCGCGACATTGAGGGGCTGGTGCAGACCTCGCTGAATCTCGGTATTCTGAAAACCGAGGAGGCGCGTGTGACGATAACCTTCTCCGTCCGCAGCTCGGTCAACACCGAAAAGGCGGCGCTGATCGAATCGCTACAGCGTATCGGCGCGGAATTCGGCGCAGGCTACAGCGAATCCGGCGCATACCCCGCGTGGGAATACCGCAAGGAGTCCCGTCTGCGCACGGTGATGGTCGATACCTTTGAACGGCTTTACGGCAAGAAGCCCGTCGTCGAGGCGATCCACGCCGGCCTGGAATGCGGCATCTTCTCCGATGCGCTGTCCGGCTTGGACGCGGTATCCTTCGGTCCGCAGATGCACGACATCCACACCTCCCGCGAGCGGCTGGACATTGCCTCCGTCGGGCGCACATGGGATTATCTCCTTGCCGTCCTCAATGCACTCTGATAAATAAAATCGCTCCC
>URWG01000057.1 GCA_900551495.1 uncultured Eubacteriales bacterium | reverse complement strand
ACCTTGCCAAGGTGGAGGTAGCGAGTTCGAGCCTCGTCACCCGCTCCAAATAAAATAGGAATGCCTCAGCGCATTCCTATTTTCATATCCGGTGCCGTGGCCAAGTGGTAAGGCAAAGGTCTGCAAAACCTTCATTCGGCAGTTCAAATCTGCCCGGCACCTCCAGAGAAAAGGACTTAGCGTAAGCTAAGTCCTTTTTAGACTGTCAAATTTATAATCTAACGGTGCCCGACATAATGTCTGCTTGTGTGGGTGTTTCCGATGAGGCATGGACAATTTTGAAATTTCCGGCGAAGGACTGGACGTGACCGCGAGAAAGTGGTAAAATAAAACAAAAAAGCACACCGCGAGGAGGATGTGGAATGAAAAAGAATCGGTTCTGCGCGTCGGTAGCTGCGGCGGTCCTGTGCGCGCTGCTCACCGGCTGCATGGGATTTCCGATTGCCGAACGGAAGACGGAGACGGACAGCACCGTACCGAATGCGTCCGCGGAAACGGCGGCATTAACGGAGTCGATAACCGAAGCGCCGACGGAATCGGTCACGGAACCGACGGGACGATATGTGCTGGAGGATTATGACGGCGGCGTGTTTACGATGCGGCTGCCTAAGGGCTGGCAGATTGAGACCGGCGGCGCGTATGCGAGCTATTCCTTCCGTGCGTGGGACCCGGACGACCCGGATATGCAGATTTTCTACTACGGCGAAATGGGACCTTATTTCAAAAGCAGCGCCGCAAAGGAGCTCTATCAAAGCATCAGCACGGTCCCGGGCGACACGAATGTTTCGCTTCCGGTGATGGAAACGGCAACGCTGGAATACTGCCTGCGCGGTACGGCGGACTATCAGGCGGCGTTTGACGCGATCGTTGGCTCGGGCTTCCGCTTCGCGGAGATCAACGAGCTTGAGATCGAAAGCGAAACACCGATCACGACCGTGCTGTCCTCCATCGCTTTGTCGGAGTCGGTGCTGAAGGGCAGCCTGACATCGACAACGGGCGGTCGGTGCACCGGCGTGTTCCAAGGGACGATCGTGGATGCGGGCGCTTCCGTTATCAACGGAATTGACATCGCGCCCAGCCGTGCGGCGTTGAACGTGTTCGGCATTATTGCGCCGGAAGGATCATTTGACGAGGTAGCGGAGGTGCTGACCGAGGCGCTGACGAGCTTCCGCTTTACCGATGAGTATATTCAGGAGGGCATCAATTATACCGATCTGATTGGCGAGAACGCTATGGAACGCTCACGGCAGAATATGGCGATGATGGATGCGGTCGTGGATAACTTCCTCCTGTATATCCGACAGTGAACGGGCGCATGAAATAATACTGATTCTTAAATAAAACATTTCATCAAGAATCCCATGTGCTACGCACACTCGCATCGTGCGAACGCACGATGCGCCGTCTCATGCAGAATCTGACGCGCCTTTGGCGCTATAAAAAGCTTTTCAAGCTTTTTAACAGATTCCGGTATAAGCGGCTTGTGACGGTATCTCCGGAAGCCGGAACGGTTTATTCTCTTTGGCTGCATCGGCAGTGGGGCGCCGATGCAGCCGAAAATTTTGTTTCAATAATAAAAGTTGGGGTCAGGCGGTGAACCTGACCCCAACATTTATTGTAGAACCGTTTTTGAGTGCGCTGACTTCGGTTGGCGCACTTTTTTATTTTAGAAAGAGAGGGTTACTTATGGTCAAACATCAAAAACTGGATAAGACGGATTCTCGGCAATCCGTAGTGCCGTGCAAGAAAGTGGGAAATACGAAAATAGAAATAAAAAAACAAATTTCACTGCTTCTTATCATTATTATGCTTGCGGTCATGAGCGCATGCGGCAATGCGTCAAACAAAGGGAATCTTGCAAGTGCCAGCGGTACAACAGTGGATGACATCGCTCAAGCGATTACGGAAAACGGCTGGTGTGACTATGTGTTTACCGGACAACAGCTCGGAAACAGCAGCGAAGGAACCATGATCATATCCTCCACTGAAATCAGCAAGCGAATGACTGACGAACAATCCGATACAATTTGGGTTACTGTTGATATGGCAGATAATCAGTTTTCACGGAAATCATATTTGAAAGTTACATACATTAACTACACGCAAGGTGGTTGGATACTGGAGACGATAGAACGGGAAGAACCTTCCGAGTTTTCCAAAATTGGACAGCCGCAAAGTGAGGAATGTGAATATCCGGTGCGCGGAAAGTTCGGTCAATACACATTTGTGAATGCAGATGGGGACGGAAAGAAGTTTGTTTGTTCTTATGCAGTTGATGAAGACCATCAAAATTGTCGCTACACCGGAAACGCAACAGTCAACATGAACCTTTGTGTGGCTAATCAAGTCGAACCAAATTTGGAGAGTTGTTATTGGGAATGCTCGGTAGATACATCTAATGTTGTTGTTGATTGGACAAAGGCCTGCGGCACCTATTCTTGCATGGAGGAATACCAAAAAGCCCGTTGGGAACTTCTTAGGCTGCAGATTGAGAATGGGAGTGACAATTCACTGGCAATTAGTGGTTTGCTCACAGATGAAACAGCTCGCTCCTATGTGGGTGTAGTTGGTGCATCATGGCCTTTTACTTCCAATGTTGCGTCTTATGGAAAGTTTGACAAAATCGGAACGGAACAGAGTCTTTCACTCTCGGCAACTTTGGGCGAAGGTGTGGTTTATGAGAATAATTATCGTGCAGGATATGATGATATTGTGGAAAGATTCCTGCGTTATAACGATAACACATCCAAAATTACGGTCGAAATCCATCCGGACTACATCGAGTGCACATATTATTTGACCTACGATAATAATTTCTCATACGGTGATGGACTTACATGCCGCGTGGAGAAAACAAGTTAATAGATCAAACACGGAAATATGTGAAGCATATTTATCATGTAAACAGAAAATTGAAGTACCCATATTCAGCTACCGCTTTTTGAAAAAATTTTCGGAACGTGCGACGTTTCGGGTTCA
Source organism: uncultured Eubacteriales bacterium (assembly GCA_900551495.1). GTDB lineage: Bacteria > Bacillota > Clostridia > Oscillospirales > Oscillospiraceae > JAZOXB01. The sequence continues at coordinate 7,458 of URWG01000057.1, read as the reverse complement.
ATTTCGGCGAAATCACCTCCGAGGTTAGGAGTTGATTTTTTTATGGACAGCAATGTACTGGTGGCGCTGCTCTCTCTGCTGGGGACGCTCCTCGGGAGCCTTGCCGGTGTGCTGACCTCCTCCAAGCTGACAAATTATCGGCTTTCGCAGCTTGAAAAGAAGGTGGACCGACACAACGGCTTCGGCGAACGCATCCCGCTGATCGAGGAGAAGCTCAAGGTCGTGAATCATCGAATCGCAGACTTGGAGGGGGTGATACATCAATGAACAAACGAGTGAGCAATTTGCTGAGCATCAAGTCGCTGGTCACGCTGACGATGACTGCCGTTTTCGCACTGCTGGCGGTACGGGGCAGGATCAGTCCGCAGGAATTCTTGACTGTCTACACCGTCGTGATCGGCTTCTACTTCGGCACACAATTTCAAAAAACGGGAGGTTCTACGGAATGAAAATCTGTCTTGACGCGGGGCATGACCGCGGCTACAACCCCAGCCCCGCAAACCCCGCCTACTGCGAGGGAACGCGGATGTTCGACCTGCAGCGCTATCTGAAGGCGGCGTTGGAGCGTTGCGGCTTCGAGGTGGTCTGCACACGGCACGAGGTCACGGATAATCCGTCGCTGTACGAGCGGGGGACTGCCGCGGCGGGCTGTGCGCTGCTGCTGAGTCTGCACAGCAATGCCGTCGGAAACGAGCAAAATGACGCGGTGGACTATGTGCGCGTGTATTATCCGGTCGATCGTCGGGAGGAGGCGCTGGCAAAGCTGCTTGCCGAGGAGATCGCTGCGGTGATGGAGACGCGGCAGAAACCGCAATTTCTTGTGCGTTGGAACTCGGCGCAAAATGCCGACTATTACGGCGTGATCCGTCACGCGGTCGCGGTCGGCGTACCGGCAATGATCTTGGAGCACAGCTTTCACACTAACGCGCGGTCAACGGCATGGCTGCTTTCGGACGCGAATCTGAAGCGGCTGGCGGAGCGGGAGGCTGCTGCGCTGGCACAGTATTACGGATTGGAGGAGAAGGAAATGCGTTATGAAAAGCTCGGCGACGTGCGCGAGCCGTACTACCGTCCGACGGTGGAAAAGCTGCTGAAGCTGGGTCTGCTGCACGGCAAGGGCGGCGAGGGCGACGAAACGGTCCTCGACCTCGGGGAGGATGCGCTCCGTCTGCTGGTCGTCCTCGACCGTGTGGGACTGTTCGACACTGCCGAATAAAGAAGCCACAAGTTTCAAGAATACGGCAGCACCTTTACCTCCCTCTGACGAGGGAGGGTTGACTGTCGAAATCCCCAATTCTGTCATTGCGAGACCCTGAAAGGGTCGCGGCAATCTCGCGGGATTCTTTTTGAATTTCGGCAGATTTCGGCGAATTCAAAACATTTCACTGAGATTGCCACGTCGCTTCGCTCCTCGCAATGACATAACAGGGGGGTCGACACGCTCACCTCCTCCCTGTTAGAGGGAGCTAACGCGAGCGTCGTAGTGCGAAGTGTTTTTACGAATACCATATTTTCTTGGCAAACTAAAGCTGCAAGGTCGGAATGACCTTGCAGCTTTTTTTGCGCTTATTTAGTTTCGGGAGCATTTTTCCGCGTCGATTGCCAGCGTCAGCATTAGGGCGCACAGGGCGTCGCAGGGATCGGCGACCTCTATGGTGTATGTGTCGGTCAGGCGGAGCAGCTCCTTGCTCACGGTGGCAACGACCGCGCCGTTTGCAGCGGTGATCCGATAGTCCCATTCGAAGAAATCACCCTGTACCTGCCAGCCGTTGCAGTCGATTTGATACTGCGGGTGGAAAAAGGTGAGCTTCTTTTGAATACAGCCGATGCGCTGCTCGCCGAGGTACAGCTCAAAGCGCGGCAGAAGGGTCAGAACGACCTCCTTGACCGTGGCGATATGCTCGCCCGCGGCGTTGAGAATGTGCAGCTTATGCCCCCACGCGAGCTTGCCCTCGACGGTGTAGAGCGTCTGCCCGTCCTCGCCGTAAATGTCATAGCTGTCAAACCATGAAAACAGCCGCTGCTTAAAATACAGCTTCATGGCTTACACCTGCCAGCCGGAAAGATAGGCGACCTGTTCGTCGGTCAGGCGGTCGATGTGCAGCCCTGCGCCGTTGAGCTTGAGGAGCGAAACCGCGTCGTCGATGGACTGCGGGACCTCGTAAACCCGACGCTCCAGCCCCGCGCCGTTTTTGAGCATATACTCCAGCGAGAGCGCCTGCACGGAGAAGCTGGTGTCCATGATCTCGGCGGGATGACCGTTGCCCGAGGCGAGATTGACCAGCCGCCCCTCGGCGAGCAGATTCAGAACCCGACCGTCGGGCAGCTCGTAGCCTACAATGTCATTGCGGCGCTTGAAAACGCGGACCGCCATCTTTTCCAGCGCTTCGGCGTTGACCTCAACGTTGAAATGCCCGGCGTTGGAGAGGAAGGCGTTGTTTTTCATGACCTCGAAATGCTGCGTGGTGATGACGTCGCGGCAGCCGGTGGTGGTGACGAAAATATCGCCCTGCTTTGCTGCCTCGTCCATGGGCATAACGCGGCAGCCGTCCATGGACGCCTCCAGCGCCTTGATGGGGTCAATCTCCGTGACGATGACGTCCGCGCCCATGCCCTTCGCACGCATTGCAACGCCGCGTCCGCAGTAGCCGTAGCCCGCGACGACGACGGTCTTGCCCGCAACGAGGAGGTTCGTGGTGTGCATGATGGAATCCCAAACGGACTGCCCCGTGCCGTATTTGTTATCGTAGTAGTGCTTGCACTTGGCATCGTTGACGTTCATCATCGGGAAGGGCAGCACGCCCGCCTTTGCACGCGCACGCAGGCGGTGGATGCCGGTGGTAGTCTCCTCCGCACCGCCGATAATTTTATCGCCCAAATGCGCATATTCACCGCTGAGGAGGTCTAAAAGGTCGCCGCCGTCGTCAATAATCAGATCAGGGTGGCAGGAAAGCGCCTCGACGAGAAGCTGCTCGTATTCCTTCGCGCTGACGCCGTGCATCGCGTAGCACTCGACACCCAAGGAAGCCAGTCCGGCAGCAACGTCGTCCTGCGTGGACAGAGGGTTGCAGCCGGTCGCATGGACCTCGGCGCCGCCCGCGGCAAGGCAGAGCGCGAGAAATGCGGTTTTTGCCTCCATATGGATGGAAATGGTGATTTTTTTGCCCGCAAAGGGCTTCTCGGCGGCGAAACGGTCGCGGATTGCGCAGAGGGCAGGCATAAAATCCTGTACCCACTCAATTTTCATCCGTCCGTACTCCGCAAGGGACGTATCTCTGACGTGGCTCATTACAGCAGCCTCCTCGTTTTTTGTTTATCATATCATATGCTTGTGACTTTTTCAACGAGGAAACGCCGGAGAAATCGGCAAGAGTGAGCGGCGAGAGATTTTTTCGGCGCTTCCGCCAACAAAATTCACAGGAAATTCATGGACAAACGGGCAAAAATCCGTTACAATAGATGCAGCGATTCCAAAGGAGGAATTCGATGAAAAAACTGCGAACAAATTATCACCGCTGGCTTAACCGCAACCGCAGCAAGGGCATCCCGAATCTGATGCTGTATGTCATGCTGGCAAACGTGCTGATCTATGTTTACTGCACGCTCGGCAGCGGCGCAGCGGTCTACAACGCGCTGTGCTTTGACAGTGCAAAGATACTGCGCGGACAGGTATGGCGTCTCGTGTCCTTTGCATTTACTTACTGCTTTAATTACGGCGGAGCGGCGATCGACTTTTTCTGGCTGCTTGTGTCGGCGTATTTTTACTGGTGGGTCGGCAAAACGTTGGAGAGCATTTGGGGCACGCTTCGGCTGAATATTTACTATTTCGGCGGAATCCTGCTGACCGCATTGTTCGGATTGATCGTATATTTGGTGTTCGGATTTGATATTTTTGTGACACCGCTCTATATTCATCTGTCGCTCTTCCTTGCGGTGGCAACGCTGGCACCCGAGGAGCGGGTCATGGTGTTCTTTGTCATTCCTGTCAAAATGCGCTGGATGGCGCTGATCTACATCGGACTGTCGGTTTACGAGGTCGCCCGATATGTGGTGTTCTACCGGCTGTTTGTTCCGATGTGGGTGGTCCTGACTACATTTGCGGTACCGCCGCTCATTCCGCTGCTGAACTATCTTCTGACCTTCGGCAAGGATGTTCGAAATCTTTTCCCGCGGAGGCTTTACACCAAGCAGCGTCCGAAGCGTCCGAAGCGCCCGATCATTACACCGACGGACAAAAAGCAAAATGCCTCCGGAGCACGCCCCTATCGCCACAAGTGCACGGTCTGCGGACGGACGGATGCCGATTATCCCGACCTCGAATTCCGCTATTGCTCCAAGTGCAAGGGCTATTACTGTTACTGCATCGACCACATCAACAACCACACGCACATTCAATAAAACCAAGCCCCCTGCCGACGAGAAAATCGACAGGGGACTTTTTATGCTGCTTTGCGGTCATTCGGTAATGCTGTCGGTAACGCCGATAAAGACGGGAAGGGAATTCTGCTCGTCCCAAATCATCCATACAAACGGACGGTCAAGAATGACGTACTTCGGCTCCGGCTCGTCCTCAGACGGGGCGGCGGAGGTGCATTCGACCATAACGAGCGTTGCGGCGGCTGCCTCCGTGCCTGCGCCGTCAACGGAGACATAGGTCTTGTGCAGGACGTCGCTGATGTAGAGCGGAGGCTCGGTGCCCGCAATACGGGTGAAATCGGCAGCGTTGGTGTCAAATGCCAGCGGCATACCCATTTTCGACAGTGCGCCGGACAGCTCCTCGGCATACTCGGTTTTGAAGACGGGAAGATTGATGATGACCTCCTCCTCGGAACGGCTTTCCATCAGGTCAAGCAGCGCATTGCCATCAAGTCGGTTTACATAATCTTCTATATCAATGTCTTCATTCGGCAGCAGCCCGACGAAGCTGTAGCGCCCGCCCGCGTACGGCTTGACAAAGCCCGTTGCGCTGTCGGAGGAGAGGTAGGCGGAAACCGCACCGTGCATCATATCGACCTGACGGGTCGTGCCGTCCGCCGCATGGAAATCCTCCGGATAGACGCTTTCCTCGTAGAATTCGCTCTCCCACTTTGCGTCAAAGGTGAGGGCGTTGATGAGGCAGAGCATCGTCAGAGGATTGAATCGGTCCACCATTTTCTTGATGCGGTCCTTGGTATGCTCGGCGACCCAGCCATTGACCGCATCGACGGCGGCACTGTCAAAATCGGTCTGGTAGACCTCGGCACCGGTGTAGTAGTCCACATTTGCCTGCAAAAAGTCGGACTGAACCTCAAAGCCGTCGCGGATCCACAGTGAATTTGCGACGACCAGCTCCTCACCCGCCTGCTCGCGGCAGGCAAGCAGTGCACTGTTGAGCTTATCAACGGGCAGACCGAGGACGGACTCCATCTGCGCAAGAGTCTCGCCGTCCGCGCCGTTGACGGTCATGGCAAGGGCGGTCAGCACGCTGTAGGGCGAGAGGGTGGTATTCTCGCCGCTTTTGTGCGTCTGCCGCAGCAGGTTGGCGGAAAAGTCGGCGGCAGCCGTTGAAAGAGTTGCCTCTCGCGGCTCCTTAACGGGGTCGGGTGCTTCCGTCGCAACGGTCGGTTCCGCTGTGACGGTGGGGAGCGGCTCGGCGGTCGTCGGTCCGTGGAGCTGTTTCGGTTTTGTCCCGCAGCCGAAGAGCTGCACGGTGAGGACCGCCAACAGCAGCAGCGCGGTCAGCTTGCGAAATTTCATGGATTTTCCTCCTTATCAGTGGGATGTTTTATACTTTTGACGAACAAGAAGGAAAAAAGTTCCGAAAAAAAGCGGCTGTCTTGCAAAAGACAGCCGCTTTTTTAGAGTTTCACATGATTCTTGATTGCCTCGAAGCTCTCGGCGCTGATGACGTGCTCAATACGGCACGCATCCTCCGCCGCGACCTCGGGCGAGACACCCAGCGTCGTCAGCCAGCTTGTAAGCAGGGTATGGCGCTCGTAAATGCGCTCGGCGATCTCCTGACCGGCGGGCATCAGGGTGATCCAGCCGTTTTCATCGACATGGATATAGCCGTTTTCCCGCAGGTTCTTCATGGCAATGCTGACGCTCGGCTTGGAAAAGTCAAGCTCGGTGGCAATGTCGATGGAGCGCACCGCGCCGTGCCGTCGGGTGAGGACCAAAATGGTTTCCAAATAGTTTTCCGCCGATTCCTGTATTTTCATCGGTACACCTCGTTCAGCGAATAAAATTCGTATGGCACTTCGGCTCGTAGCTCGGCGCAGGGACACCGGCAGCCTTGCCCGCCTCAATGCAGCGCAGGAGCCACGCCATGTTTTCGCCGAGGGTGCGCATGGTTTGCAGCCCCTCCTCGTCGCGCAGGACCTCCTCCGCCGTGTTGCCGTGGACCTGATTCCAGTATTGCGAGGTGACGATCGGCATGGAGTTGATGCTGAAATATTTGTTCAGACGGTCAAAGGCAGCGCTGGCACCGCCGCGGCGACAGGAGACAACGGCGGCTGCGGGCTTTCCCGTCAGCTTCCCCGCAGCGCTGTAGAACAGGCGGTCGAGGAAGGCGCACGCCTGCGCGGAGGGACCGGCGTAATAGACCGGCGCACCGACAACAACAGCGTCGAACTCCTCCAGTCGGGCGGCAAGCGCGTTCACGCCGTCGTCAAAAATGCAGGGTGCGCCGTTCTTGCACTTGCGGCAGGCGATACACTCCGCGACGGGACGCGTGCCGATCTGGAACAGCTCCGTTTCAATGCCGTGTTTTTGCAGCACGCCGCCGACCTCACACAGCGCGGTGTATGTACAGCCCTTGGGATGCGGGCTTCCGTTCAACAGCAGTACCTTCATGTGCTGCACCTCCAAATTCATAATATCCTTTACATTATAGCCGAAAACCGCCGGAATTGCAATCGAAAAAACGCGGAGTTCTGCGACAAAAACCGACCGCTTCCGATTTTACACGGATTTTACAAAACCATGGTGGCGGATTTGACGTCGCACCGATAAAATTTAATTAAAAGGAAAAATAGGAGAAAGAGGAAGAAACATGGATATTTTCAACGTATTAACGCTCATCGGCGGCTTGAGCCTGTTTCTGTTCGGCATGAATCTGATGGGACAGGCGCTCGAACGGCGTGCGGGCAACAGCCTCCGCAGCCTGATCGGACGCATGACAGACAAGACTGCGATGGGCTTTTTGACCGGTCTCGGCGTGACGGCGATCATTCAAAGCTCGTCGGCGACGACGGTCATGGTTGTCGGCTTTGTCAACTCCGGTCTGATGACGCTGCGGCAGGCGATCAATGTCATCATGGGCGCGAATGTCGGCACGACGGTCACGGCGTGGCTGCTGAGCCTTGCGGGAATCGACAGCGGCAATGTGTGGATCAGCCTGCTCAAGCCGACGTCGTTTACGCCGATTTTGGCGCTTATCGGTGTGATCTTGTATATGTTCTGCAAGGACGATCGGAA
>URWG01000056.1 GCA_900551495.1 uncultured Eubacteriales bacterium | reverse complement strand
GTTTTTCGACACGCCGACAGGGACCTCGGCGCTTCACCGCCGAGGTCCCTGCTTTGTCATTTTTTCTGATTTTCCAGCCATTTTGCAAGAGCGTCCGCCATGCCGGTATTTACGGACTTTTCGGGCGCCTGCTGCTGCATGAATTTTGCGACGTCGCGCTTGCCCGCGCCCGCCTGCTCCCGCCGCTGCTTGAACGCCGAGAGCTTTTCGCGATAGCCGCAGACACAGGCGAACATCTGATTGTCGCCCTCGCCGCGCAGCTCCATTTTCTTAAAGCAGTTCGGGCAGCGGGCGTTGGTCGTCTGCGTCACGCTCTTGCGGTAGCCGCATTCGCGGTCGGGGCAGACCAGCATTTCGCCGCGCTTGCCTTTGACGAGCAGGAGGAATTTTCCGCAATCGGGGCAGACCTTGCGCGTCTGATTGTCGTGGGTGTATTTTGCGTCGCTCGCCTTGACCTGTGCGACGAGCTTCGCGGCATAGGCGCGCATTTCCTCAACAAATTTCGTGTCGCGCTCCGTTCCCTTTGCAATGCGGGCAAGCCGATCCTCCCAGCGCGCCGTGAGCGCCGCCGAACGCAGCTCCTCCGGCGCCAGCTCCACAAGCTGCTGCCCCTTTGAGGTCGGTACCAGCTCCTTGCCGCGCCGCTCGATATAGAACGCGGAAAAGAGCTTTTCGATGATGTCCGCACGGGTCGCCGGCGTACCCAGCCCGCTCGTCTCCTCTAAAATTCGCCGAAGCTCCTTGTCCTCGACCTGCGTTTGCGGGTGCTCCATCGCGGTCAGGAGCGTTGCCTCGGTATAGCGCGGCGGGGGCGGTGTTTTTCCGCTCGTCACCTGTGCGCCGCCGAGCTTCAGCCGCTGCCCCTGTGTCACGTCGGGGAGGGTCTGACGGTCCGCCTCCTCCTCCTCGTCGTCGAGAGAGAAGCTGCGGTCGTAGGCTGCACGCCAGCCCTGCGTTTTGACGATGCGTCCGCTTGCCGTGAAGGTCTGCCCGCCCGCGCTGAGCGTCAGATCGACCTCCTCGTATTCGCACGGCGGCAGCAGCACCGCCAAAAACCGCCGCACGACCAGATCGTAAACGTTCCGCTCCGGTCCGGAGAGCTGCCACAGGTCGGGGCTTTCCTCTGTCGGGATGATGGCATGGTGGTCCGTGACCTTGGCGTTGTTGACAAGGTACTTCGTCTTGAGCGGGCGGTCGCGCATGATCTGCTGCGCGAGCGGCTTGTAGCTATCGACCATCACCGCCCGCAGACGCTCCGGCAGGGTCGGGACCACATCGTCGGAGATATAGCGCGAATCCGTGCGGGGATAGGTCAGAAGCTTGTGCTGCTCGTAGAGCGACTGCATCAAATTGAGCGTTTCCTTTGCGGAATAGGCGTACTTTTTGTTCGCGTCGCGCTGCAGCTCCGTCAGATCATAGGCGGCGGGCGGCGGGGTCATGCGGCGCATTTTCCGCACCTGCGTCACCACGGCTTCCCCGCTTTGGCAGGCAGCGGCGATCTTTTCCGCCGCCGCGCGGTCAAAGGTGCGGGAATTGTTGTTCCTGTCGCGCCAGACGGCGCTGAAGCCGCCCGCCTTGAGGCGAACGCCCCAAAATTCCTTCGGCACGAAGCTGCGGATCTCCTTTTCGCGCTGCACGATCAGCGCAAGCGTGGGCGTCTGAACGCGTCCCGCAGAGAGCTGCGCATTGTGGCGGCAGGTCAGCGCACGGGTGACATTCAAGCCGACAAGCCAGTCCGCCTCGCTCCTTGCCTGCGCCGAGCGGAAGAGGTTGTCGTAGTCCGCTGCCGGACGCAGATGCGCAAAGCCCTCCTTGATCGCCCGATCGGTCTGCGACGAGATCCAAAGACGCTTGGTCGGCTTCCGCCAGCCTGCCTTGAGCATGATCCAGCGGGCGACCAGCTCACCCTCACGTCCCGCGTCGGTGGCAATAATCAGCTCGGAGATGTCCCCGCGCTTCATCAGCCCCTGTACGACGCGGAATTGCCGCCCCGTCTGAGGAATCACGACCAGCTTCATATTCTGCGGGAGCATGGGCAGGTCCGCCATGTCCCATTTTTCCCACTTTTTCTCATATGCGTCGGGGTCAGCCAGCGTGACCAAATGCCCCAGCGCCCAGGTGACGACGTAGCGGTCGCCCTCCAAATAGCCCTCGCCGCCGCGCTTGCAGCCTAAAACACGGGCAAGCTCCCGCCCGACGGAGGGCTTTTCCGCCAATACCAGCGCCTTTCCCATCAGTCCAGCACCCGAATTGCGGTGATGACCGGCTGCGCGTCGGCGGGGATTGTGCCGTTGTCATCCGTCGGCTCGGCGTCCTCGCAGACCGCGTCCACGATGTCCATCCCGTCCGTCACATAGCCGAAGCAGGCGTAATTTCCGTCGAGGAAGGTCGAATCGGCGTGGCAGATAAAGAACTGCGACGAGGCGCTGTCATACGCTTGCGACCGCGCCATGGAGATCGCCCCGCGCGTATGGGAGAGGGGATTTTCCACACCGTTTGCCGAGAATTCGCCCTTGATCGTCTCCTCGGAGCCGCCCATGCCGGTGCCGGTGGGGTCGCCGCCCTGCATCATGAAGCCCGCCATAATGCGGTGGAAGGTCAGCCCGTCATAGAAGCCCTCATTTGCAAGCTTCAGAAAGTTTTCCGCCGTGATCGGCGCGGCGTCCGCGTCCAGCTCGACGGTGATCGTGCCGTAGTCCCGTACCTCGATCTCAACATGGTGCTTGCCCGCAGAAACGGCGGGGGTGCTCGGGTCGTCCGTTTTTCCGCCCGTCAGCAGTATGACCGCCGTGACGACAGCGGCAACGCAGACCGCGGCAATCACGAGCCAAAGCCAAAGGCGGCTCTTTTTCTTCTCCGTCTGCGCCCTCTGCGGTTGGCAGTACGCGCAATAATTCTTCTTACCCATCGGGCATCCGCATTTCTTACAATTCATTTTTATTCCTCCGTTGCTTCGGGCAGGGTGCCCGTGATGATACCGCCGCCGACGACCGTATCGCCGTCGTAGCATACCGCCGCCTGTCCTGCCGTTACGGCACGCTGCGGCGCGTCAAATTCCAAAATACAGCCCTCCTCCGAGGGGAAAAGCCACGCGTCTGCGGTTTTGGGCGTGTAGCGGAGCTTTGCCTGCACACGCAGCGGCTCGGTCGGCGCGGCAAAGGGGAACCAGTTCGTCTCTCCGACCGCGACCCGCCGTGAAAAGAGCAGCCCGCCGTCCCCGACGATCACGTCCGTTCCGCGCTTGCCCAGCACATACGCCCGCTCGCCGAACGCCATACCCAGCCCGCGCCGCTGACCGACGGTATACGCCTCCAAGCCGCGGTGCTCGCCCAAGACTTTTCCGTCCGGCGTGACGAAATTGCCCTTCTGCGGCACAAGTCCGTGTGCGGTCAGATACGCCATGTAGTCGCCGTCCGGTACAAAGCAGATGTCCTGACTGTCATGCTTCTTGGCAAGCGTCAAGCCTGCCTGCACAGCCAGCGCCCGCACGGCGTCCTTGTTTTCCGCCTCGCCGAGCGGGAAAAGCGTATGCGCAAGCTGAAATTGCGTCAGCTTGCAGAGCATATAGGTCTGATCCTTTGCCCGATCGACCGCCTTTTGCAGCACATAGCGCCCGTTCTGCCTTGCGATGCGGGCATAATGACCTGTGGCGATCCCGTCGTAGCCCAGCTCCAGCGCACGGTCGAGAAACAGCCCGAATTTCATTGCGCCGTTGCAGATCACGCAGGGATTCGGCGTCGCGCCCGAGCGGTAGACCTCCGTAAACGGCGCGATGACCCGCTTTCGGAATTCCTCCTTCCAATCGAACAGGTAAAACGGAATTCCCATCTGTTCTGCCGCCCGCCGTGCGTCCTCCGCCTCGCTCTCGCCGCTGTCGCGCAGGAGCATCGTTGCGCCGCCGACCTCATAGCCCTGCTGCCGCAGAAGCAGACAAGCCGCCGCGCTGTCCACGCCGCCCGACATGGCGACCAGTATTCTCTTCACATTGCGTCACCTCTTTCGTACAGAATAACGCATTTTTGCAAAAAAAGCAATGAAAAACAGGAAAATCCACGGTTGACCCTATTGACTTTCATGGTAGAATAATATTAAAAGAGCTATGCTGCGGATTCCTGCGCATGACCGAAACGAAAATGAGGTAGTTATGCTAAATTTCAGAGAACTTCAGATCACCGACCGACCCGTGCTGTCCGCGCTGTATTCCGGCGCGAAGGGGCACGGCTGTGAGTATTCCTTCACCGGTATGTTCCTGTGGGGGCGGCAGCAGATCGCCTTTGTGGACGATGTGCCGCTGTTTTTCTGCCGCTTCGGGGACTGGTACACTTATCAGTACCCGTTCACTACGCCGGAGCTGATCCCGTACCTGCTCGACGATGCAAAGGAGCGGGGGCTGACCTTCCGCCTGTTCGGTCTGACCGCCGAGGAGGTACAGGCACTGGAGGAGACGTATCCGAACCGCTTTTCTTATACTGCCGTCCGCGACAGCGCCGACTATGTTTATCGGATCGAGCGGCTGGTGGACCTCACGGGCAAAAAGCTGCAAGCTAAGCGGAACCACTGCAACCGCTTCGAGGCGGCGTATCCGGATTACCGCGTTATACCGCTGACGACGGAGCTGCTGCCGCGCTGCCGCGATTTCACCGAGCGCTGGTACGACGCGCACACGGAGGGCGGCGCGGAGGAGGATTATTCCGGTGAGCGCATTGCCATTGCCCGCGCCTTTGACAACTTTGAGGCGCTGCATTTGGAGGGCATTTTGCTGGAGACGGCGGACGGCATGGTCGCCTTCTCCATGGGCAGCCACATCCGCCCCGATACCTTCGACGTCCACTTTGAAAAAGCACTGGCGGAGGTCAACGGTGCCTATCCGATGGTCAACCGCGAGTTTGCCCGCCTGCTGCATGCGAGGTATCCCGAGCTGCGCTGGCTCAACCGCGAGGACGATATGGGCATCGAGGGTCTGCGCCGCGCCAAGGAGAGCTATTTCCCCGACGTTCTGTTGGAAAAATTCGTCGCGGAGGAAAAGAAATGACCCGCGTGACCGACCGAGCCCTGCTTCCCGCGTTGACGGCGCTTTGGGCGGAGTGCTTCGGCGACGGCAGGGACGAGATCGACGCGTTTTGGGCGCAATTATTCGATGTCATCCGCGTGTATGCCGAATTTTCGGGAAGCCGCGCGGTGTCCATGGTCTGTGCGCTGCCGACGGAGTTGATCGGCGAGGACGGGGAGGCAAGCCCCTGCGCCTACCTCTATGCCGTCTGCACCGCAGTGCCCGAGCGCGGCAGGGGGCATTCTCACCGATTGCTGCAATTTGCGCTGCGGGACTTGACGGAGGCGGGCTTTGCTTTCGCGGCGCTTGCTCCGGCATCGGAGGCGCTGTACCGCTTCTACGCCGAGCAGGGCTTTCAAACCGCCTTTTTCTGCCGCCCCTACACCGTTTGCGCACAGGCGGCACCCCTCAAGCTCGCCGCAGCCACGCCCGAGAGCTACCGCAACCTGCGGGAAATGCAGCTCTACGGCGCGTTTGTGTCCTATCCCGAGGCGCTCTTGGCGCTGGAGGGGCAGCGGCTGTATCGCGTCGAAACTGCCGACGGCATTTACTGCGCCGATGTGCAGGCGGAGGGCGACACGCTGACTGTCCGCGAGCTGCTGCCCGACGCGCCGGAGCTTGCCGCTGCGCTGGCTGCCCGCTTCGGCTGTAAAAAAGCCGCTGTCTGCGCCGTCGGGGAGACGCTTCCGAGCGGGATGCTGCGTCGGCTCGGCGAGACTTCCGCACCGAAAGCGGCATATTTGCCCTTTAATTTCGGCTGATTTTTACGGTTTCCGATAAATTCTTGTGGAAATAAAGCAAATTCTATTGTATAATGTACAGATGACGGTATAGGAGGGCAAGGATGGAGTTTGAAACGTTCCTCGGTAACGAGACGATCAAGCAGCGTCTTTCGAACGCTCTGACAAAGGGACAGCTCTCCCACTGCTATCTGCTGTGCGGTCCGAGCGGTGCGGGAAAGCACCTTTTGGCGCGCCGCATTGCCGCAATGATGCAGTGCACCGGTGCGCCCAAGCCCTGCGGCCGCTGCCCGCAATGTCATAAGATCCTTACCGGAACGCATCCCGACGTTATCCTCGTGGACGAGCCGGATAAGGTGAGCATCCCCGTCAAGCGCGTGCGTGAGGCGTGTCCCGACCTGTACGTCCGCCCGAATGAGGGACAGCGAAAAATCTACATTTTCCCCCGCGCACAGGCGCTCAATCCGCAGGGACAGAACGCCCTGCTCAAGTGCACCGAGGAGCCGCCCCCCTACGGCGCGTTCCTTCTGCTGTGCGAGCACGCGGAGCAGCTTCTGCCGACGATCCGCAGCCGCTGCGTGGAGCTGGCGCTGGCGCCGCTTCCCGAGCCGCTGCTGACTGCGGAACTGCATCGCCGTTTTCCCGCTGCGGACAGCGAAACGATCCGTTCCGCGATCCTCCGCTCCGGCGGATACTTGGGGCAGGCGGAGACGCTTCTGAAGGAAAATGCCGCGCTTTTGCCGCAGTCCGCCGCCTTTGTCGAGGCATTCTGCGCCGCCGATGCGCTGGAGCTTCTGAAGGTGCTGGCGCCGATGGAAAAGCTCAAGCGTGAGGAGCTGCGCGCTGTTTTGCGGCAGTGGAAGGCGCTGCTTGCCGCCGCACTGACCGCCCGCGCTCTGCCCGCGCCGCGTCCGGAATGTCGGCAGCTTGCTGCGAGGCGCACCACCGCCGCACTTCTCACCGCAACGGAGACGCTGGACCGCGCTCTGACCCTGCTCGATGCCAATGTCGGCGCGGCGCATATCTGCGGCTTCCTCTCCGTCCGTCTCGGCGCGGCAAACGAAGCATAAAATCTCAGGACATTCGTCCGATTCACATAAAAGGAGTTACCATGGAAGACAAACAAACCACCTCCCTCGTCTGCGACATTCAGTTCCGCGACGCGGCAAAGGTATATTTCTTCGATCCCGGCAAGTTAGACGTCCATACCGGAGACGAGGTCATCATCGAAACCGCGCGCGGTCCCGAGTTCGGACGCTGCACGCGCGGCAATCACACCGTTTCGGCGCAGGAGGTCGTTGCCCCGCTGCGTCCCGTGCTGCGGCTGGCAACCGAGCAGGATAAGAAAACCAACGCCGAGAACCGACAGAAGGAAAAGCACGCCTACGAGGTCTGCCTGAAGAAGATCGCCGACTGTGGACTGGATATGCAGCTCGTTTCGACGGAATACGCCTTTGACGGCAGCAAGATTCTCTTCTTCTTTACCGCCGACGGGCGTGTGGACTTCCGCGAGCTGGTCAAGAGCCTCGCCTCCGTCCTCCGTACACGGATCGAGCTGCGGCAGATCGGCGTGCGTGACAAGGCGAAGATGGTCGGCGGCTTGGGCATCTGCGGTCGCCCGTTCTGCTGCCGCGAATTTTTGGACGACTTCCAGCCTGTCTCGATCAAAATGGCAAAGACGCAGAACCTCAGCCTCAACCCCACCAAAATTTCGGGCACCTGCGGACGGCTGATGTGCTGCCTGAACTACGAGCAGGAGGCATACGAGGACCTGCTGCGCATCAGCCCGAAGGCGGAGTCCTTCGTCGATACGCCCGACGGCCGCGGTACGGTCACGGACGTCAATCTGCTGCGGCAGAGTGTCAATGTGCGGCTGGAAAAGCAGCCGGATACCGTTGTCTGCCACAAAAACTGTGACATTTGCGTCCTGCGTAACGGCAAGGCGAAGAAAAACGACGAGCCGATCCCCGACGACCTCGCGCCCATCTCGGGCAACCCCAACAAGCGCAAGCCCGTCGAGCAGCCGTCGTTCACTACCTACCTTGAGCCGGTCCTGATTCGGGGCGAAATGCCGCCCGCACCGCCCGCAGAGGAGCCTGTCGGCGAGGACGGCGGGGCAGGGAAGCGTCGCCGTCGACGCGGCGGTAAGGGCAAGAAGCCGACCGACCGAGCCCCGCAGCCTGCCGAGCAGCAGCCGAAGGAGCAAAAGCCCCGCGAGCCGAAGCCGCAGAAGCCGCGCGGACCGAAGCCGACGGAGCCGATGGCAAAGCGGCCCGATGCCGCGCCCGCCGAGGGAAAGTCTGCGGAAGGCAAGCTTGCAGAAGGGAAGTCCGGCGAGGGCAAGCGTAACCGCCGCCGCTATTATCAAAAGCGCCGCAAGTCGAAGCCCGACGGTGAATAAGAGCCTTGTCCCCGCCGTCGGACACTTTTTGAAGGACGGCAATAATTGCCGAGGGGCAGACGGTGAGCCTGCCCCCCCCCGACGGTGATGATAACGCTCAAGCAGAACAGAGAAAATCCACGCGGAATGTCGAGATTTCGAACATTCTGCGTGGATTTAGTTATGGTATTGACTGTTGCTTATGTCCAGTCCTCAATGCGGAAGCCCTGCGTCAGCATGGCATCGGCAAGGCGGCGCTTGGCGCGGGTGAGGCGCATTCTTGCGCTGTTGGGCAGGATACCGGCATCCTTGGCGATCTCATCGATAGAGTATTGCAGGAGATAGCGCTGCTCCAAAACGATACGGTCCTCCGGGTCCAGCGTTTTCAAAATCTCGCGCAGTCGGGCATTGCGCTGTTCGCGGAGAAGGCTTTCGTCCGAGGTCTCGCCTTCCGGCTCGGAAATAAAATCCTCCAGCACATTGAGGCTGACCTCTCTCCAATCGCTGTGGCGCATATGCCTGTTGATGGAAATGTGGCGAATCGTCGTAAGAATGTACGCCTGCCGCTGCGGCTCCTTCAGCTCTCTCAGCAGATCAACCTTATTCACCAGCCGTGCTACCGTCTCATATGCTGCGTCCTCCGCGTCCTCCGACCGAGGAAATCGTTTCCGCGCCTCATAAAGGATCCGCGCGATGTTATCCTCATACAGCCGCACCATAAAGGCTCGGCTGTCCTCGTCCTCAATCGCGAGGATAATGACCGGTATCATGCGTTGTCCTCTCCTGCTTTAGCAGCTCCAAAAAGCCGCAGAGCAGCCGCCGCTGTTGGGCGGAAAGCGCCGTGCATTGCGTCAGGAGCTGACGGTTGGTGCGCTTGCCGTCGTAATCGGCGTTCAGCCACCGATCGGTTTCCAACGCTTCCTTCTCGCGCCCGAGCAGATAGTCCACGGAGACGTGAAAATGGTCGGCGATCTTCCGCATCACGTCGTAGCCGGGCATGGCTTTGCCCTTCTCATACTGCGACACGACCGACGGCGTAATGCCCAGCGCCGCCGCGAGCTTCTTCTGATTGATCCCCGTCCGCTCCCGCAGCTGCACCAGGATTTCTCCGAATTCCATTCCGCGCCCTCCTGTTTTACACCTTGCCTCTGGTTTAGTGCTTCTTCTTTTCGTGGGGTTATCATAATAAAAAATTTGCGCCCTGTCAAAAATATTAAGAAATACGCGGGATAAAATTTAATTACGAACGATAATTAAACAGCTCTTAATTGCCTTGGCGCTTGACAGCTTGACCAAGGACCATAACCCGACCGAGAAAACGTGTGTTACCAATCATGTATACGACGAGATTTTCTGCTGCAATTAACGGGGCGAGAGGGTAATGCTGAAAATGGAGGACGAATCCAGAAGATTTTTGGAAAAGAATCTTCCGGAGGCGTTGGAAACGGATTCCATCAGGAGGGCGCTGCGCCTGCTGTATGACCTTATCGATGAAAAGGGCTTTGCCCCGCCGCACTACGATAACTACAACGATTCGGCAGGGAAGCACAGCGGGTGTATGACGATTTGTATTTGAGCAACTGAATGATGATGAAAGCCACCGCCGGTTTTGACGGTGGTTTTTCTGCTTCGGATGCTCCACAGGCTCTCCTCGATATGAGGAAAGCCTGTTTTTTGCAATTATTTCTCCTTTATGTCCAAATTTGAGCCTGTTCGTACATAGATATTACAGAAGAAACTGTAAAATGTGCCGAATTTTCAAATTGCATCAAACGAAGTGTTGCAAATTGTCTGTTTCTCTGTCTTTTATTATAGGGGGTGTTTTCGTATTACGGCCCTCGGGAGGAAGGTAAAATCGGAAAGAAACGTTCATTATGAAGTGCTGTCACCCACAGGCTGTATACCAAAAGAGAAAGAGAGGGCAAATGATGAAGACACGATTGCTGTCGCTATTCCTTGCATTGGCGATCATGCTCCAGCTCCTCCCCGCGGCGGTTTTTGCAACCGAAGATGATAACGACACCATGAGCCTTGACGAACTGATGCTGACGGATGAGGCGAGCCTTGTTCCGGAGGAACCGGTTTGTGAAGAAATTTTATTTGAAGATACTTCCTTACGGGAAGGAAACGTCAAACATTTCCGCATGAAGGACGGCAGCTATCGGGCGGTCGTCTACGATACTCCTGTGCATTATCTGGATGACGAGGGGAACTGGCAGGAGTATGACAATACGTTACATACGATCAGCCGCAGCGGTGAGGCAGCGGGCTATCGCGTAGAGAACGGCGACAGTGTGCGGCTCTTTGCGGCGGAGGCGGACAGCGAGGCACTTCTGTCTGTTTCAAAGG
>URWG01000055.1 GCA_900551495.1 uncultured Eubacteriales bacterium | reverse complement strand
ATTTTGTTCTGCCATGCATAAAAATCGTGCCGGTGCGATACGCCCCGACACGACCCAATTATCTGCGTTTTGTCTCTACCCCAACTATTGACAGAGAGCCTCAAAAAACACGCCGTCCCGACCGACCACCCGAACAAAGCGGTAGTCCGAGCAAAGCGTCAGCGTATCGTATTTCACTCTATCCGCCACCGTTGCACCTCCCGTTGCATTTCGTTACGTTTATTCTAATCCATCTTCGCGGCATTGTCAATGGTTGACAGGATACTTTTCATAATAAAACGAACGTACCGACGAAAAAGGGGTCTTTTCGTCGGTACGAGTCGCTTTTCATTTGAGTATCAGTGTAGGAGTGCCAGCAGAAGGATCGGCAGGCACATCACCAGCAGCACGAGCAGCGCTACGGGCAGGAAAATCGCAAACGCAGACAGCAGCATTGCCGCAATGTCATGCTTCTCCGGCTGAATCTCCTCCGCCTGCACTCTCTTTTTTGTCTCAAGCTCTCCCTGTTCCGTATCGGGCGTGTCGGGATCGGCGCCGTTTTTCTTGCGCAGGTACTCCATCGCGCGCAGATATTTCTTTCGGAAGATCATGGGACTTCACCTTACTTCTCGGTTCTCGTCAGCTTATGATGGCAAGCAACGAAGTGGTTGGGGCTGACCTCCTCCCACGCCGGAACGACGTGCTGGCAGATCTCGGTGCAATACTTGCAGCGCGTATGGAACTTGCAGCCCTTCGGGGGATTGACGGGACTGGGGATGTCGCCCTCGAGGATGGACAGCTCCTTGGCGCCGACGGTATCGGTCGTCGGGATCGCGTTGAGCAGCGCTTCGGTATAGGGATGGACGGGGTGATCGAAAATCTCCTGCGAATCCGCCAGCTCGACCATAGAGCCGAGGTACATAACGCCGATGCGATCGGAAATGTACTTAACAACGCTCAGGTCGTGCGTGATGAACATATAGGTCAGATTCTGCTGTTCCTTAAGGTCGAGCAGGAGGTTGATGATCTGCGCCTGAATCGAAACGTCCAGCGCGGAAACAGCCTCGTCGCAGACCACAAACTTCGGATTGGTCGCGAGCGCACGGGCAATACCGATGCGCTGGCGCTGACCGCCGGAGAACTGGTGCGGGAAGCGGTGCAGGAAGTACGGCGCAAGACCGCACTGGTCCATGACCTTCAGCACCATCTGCTGCATCCGCTCGTCCTTCTTGCGGATCATATCATGCGCCTGCATACCCTCGCTGACGATCTGACCGACGCTCATACGCGGGTTGAGCGAGGAGTACGGATCCTGGAAGATAAGCTGCATATCGCGGCGCAAGCGGCGCATTTCATTGTAGCGGAGACGGGCAAGGTCGATGCCGTCGTCGCGGTAAGCCTCGTACTTCTGGAACTCGGCGTCCGTCGCGTACTTGTCGCGCATCTTTTGGATGTCGGCGGAAACGGCAGCCAAAGCCTTATGGTAGGAGGCTGTCTGCGCGTCGCAGGCGTCGAGCTTTGCCTTGAGGCTGTCCAGCTTGCCGGTGCTGCGGGATTTTCCGCTCTCCTTCGCCTTCTTGACGGCGAATTCCTCGTCATCATAGCGGACCTGGATCTGCTGCCGCTTGACGGACAGGGCGGAAATCTTCTGCGCAATGGCGTAGCCCTTGCTGTAGATGGCAATGACCGGATTGAGGTCGTCCACGGTGATAAAGCCGCCGACGATCTGCGTCATATTCAGCAGAGCGTCCTCCTCTAACTTGCGTGCCTTATCCAGATCGCCGTGCATGGCGTACTGTTCCTTCTCGCTGAGGGCGTTGTACGTCTCCTCAAGCTTAGCACGCTTGGCGGACAGCTCCTTCCACTGCGAACGCAGCCGCTTGAGGTTCTTGACCGTCTCGGTGACATACTTCGGTGCCAAATCGTCCAGCGAACGACCGTAGTACATCGTGCGTCCGTAGGTCTGATGATAGAGCTGAAGAATGGTACGACCGAGGGTGGACTTGCCGCAGCCGGATTCGCCGACCAAGCCGAACGTCTCGCCCTCGTAAATATCGAGGGTGATACCGTCGTTCGCCTTGACAAAGCGACCCTTTTTCAGGGGGAAATATTGCTTCAGGTTGCTGATCCGAAGCAGGACCTTTTTCTCATTATTTTGCATGTCTGTCCTCCTTCTTCGCGTAGAAGCAGCGAACCTGCTGGGTATCGGAAACGCTTACCAGCTCCGGCTCCTCCTCTAAGCAGCGTGCGGTTGCATACTTGCAGCGCGGGGCAAACTTGCAGCCCTTCGGCAGATCCAGCGGGTGCGGGACGGCACCGGGAATTGCCTCCAGACGGGTATCGCTCGGGGTGTCCAGACGCGGGATGGAGAGCATCAGACCCTCGGTGTAGGGGTGAGAATACTCGCTCTTGTGGAAGATCGTCTCCGCGGGGGCGTACTCGACGACCTGACCGCAGTACATGACCGCCACGTTGTCCGCCATCTGATTGATGACGCCGAGGTCATGGGTGATAAACAGAACAGCTGTGCCGTTCTTTTCGCGCAGCTCGTTCATCAGCTTCAGAATCTGCGCCTGAATGGTAACGTCGAGCGCGGTGGTCGGCTCGTCGGCGATCAGCAGCTTCGGCTTGCAAGCCAGCGCCATGGCGATCATGACACGCTGCCGCATACCGCCGGAGAGCTGGTGCGGATACTGCTTAGCGACGACCTCGGGGTTCGGAATCTTGACATCGGACAGCAGCTCGATCGCCTTCTGTGCAGCTTCCTTCTTGCTCATGCCCTGGTGGATCATCAGCGGCTCGGAGAGCTGTCTGCTGACGGTAAAGACGGGGTTCAGACTCGTCATCGGCTCCTGGAAGATCACGGAGATCTCGTTGCCGCGGATCTTGTACATCTCGTTGGTGGAAACCGTAGTCAGGTCAACGCCGTCGAAGAGAATCTCGCCGGACTCGATATAGCCGTTGCCATCGAGCAGGCGCAGGATACTCATTGCCGAGACGCTCTTGCCGGAGCCGGACTCGCCGACGACGCCGAGCACCTTGCCGGCATCGAGGGAGTAGCTCACGCCGTTGACCGCCTTGACGGTGCCTCTCTTTGTCTCAAAGAAGGTCTTGAGGTTCTTTAATTCAAGTAACATCGTTCAAAACCTCCTTATCGTTCTGCCGACTTGGGATCGACCGCATCACGCAGCGCATCGCCCACAAGGTTGATGCAGATGGTGCAGATGCCGAAGATCGCCGCCGGGAATACCCAGCGCCACCAGAACTGCTGGATGACGATGGAGTTGTTCGCACCGGTCAGCATATTGCCCCATGTCGGAGTGGGGGGCGAAATGCCGAAGCCCATGTACGACAGGGAGGACTCGGTCAGCATACAGGTCGCGAAGCTCAGCGTCGCGTTGACGAGGATAAGGCTCATCACGTTGGGGATGATGTGGCGGAAAATAATGCTCTTTTCCTTGACGCCCATCGCCTTGGCAGCGGTGACGTATTCCTGCTCGCGCTGGGAGAAGATCTGCGCGCGGATAAGGTGGCAGATGCTGGGCCACGACAGGACGCCGAGCACGACCATGATGAGGTACATTCTCTGCTCAACGCTGATACGCGTGCCGATGATCGCGGAAAGGATCATCGCGAACGGCAGGAACGGCAGCCCGCCGACGACCTCGGAAATACGCATGACGATATTATCCACCCAGCCGCCGAAGTAGCCGGCAAGACCGCCGAGGATGATACCGATGATAAGCTCGATGATAACGGAGATCGCGCCGACGGTCATGGTGACCTTACCGCCGTTGACGATACGGGTCAGAATGTCACGACCGAGGTCGTCCGTACCGCAGATATAGCCCTTCAAGCCCCACGTCTCGACCTCGCCGTCGGTGGTGATGGCGTAGTTCTGATAGAAGCCTGCAAAGACCGTTTCAATTTCCTTTTCGTTCACGGAAGCGGGGACCTCCGCCTGACCGTGGACATTGCCGCCCCAGGAGATGACCTCGCCGTCATCCATCAGCGCGGTGAAGTGGTAACGACCGCCGTACAGCTCGACGGGCTTGCTCTCGAAGGCGGGGATCACATTCTCGCCCGCATCGCAGTTGCCCCAAACGATGACGGAGCCGTCCTCCTTGACCGCCGCGACGGCGTTGCTGGTCGCCGCAATATCGACGACGCCGCTCGACAGCTCCTCGGGGACCTTGACTAAGGCGTTATCCTTGGAGAAGCCGGAGTAGACGACCGAGCCGTCGTCCAGCAGGGACGCGTAGGCATAGGTCGTCAGCGCGACCTTCTTGATATGCCCCTGATATTCCTTCTTGACCTTGACGTCCGCCATCTTGTCGTTGCCCCACATATAGAGCTGACCCTTCGCGGTAACGGCAGCGGAGAACTGATAGCTCGCCTCAATCTGCACAATGTCAAGGTTCTTGCCCATGGCAGTCGCCATTTGCAGATCGTTCGGGAGCATATCCTGCTTCAGGCGCTTGTTGCCCCAAACATAGATACCGCCGTTTTCGTCGAGGGCGACGATGTGGTCGTAGCCGGCAGCGACGTTGACGATCTTCTTCTCACGGACCTCCTCGGGGATGTCCGCAAGGTCGATGATGTCGGTAATACGGGTGTAGCCCCAAGTGTAGAGGTTGCCGTCCTTATCGACACCGACGGCATAGGTCGTGCCGGGAGAAATATCCTGCACATTGCCCTTCAGCCCGTCGGGGACGGACATCATGTTCATTCCGGGGGGGACGTTGATCTGCGTGTTGTCCTGATACGAAAGGTCGAGCACGAAGAAGTACGGTCCGATCATAACGAAGAGGAAGATCAGAAGGAAGACGATCAAGCCCGTCATGCCGAGGCGATTATGCAGGAAGTTCTTCATAATCAGGCGACCGGGGCTTTGGAGCTGTTCTTCCTCCATGAAGCTCATGGTCTTGTTGCGGTTGCCGAACAGACGACCGAACAGGGAGGTCTTTGACTTTTTCTTCTTGTTTTTCATCGTCATACCTCCTTACTTATCTACGCGGATACGCGGGTCAACCAAACCGTAGCTCAGGTCGGTGATGAGCTGACCGACAAGGGCGATCACAACGTAGAACATCTGAATGATCAGCGCCAGCTCGTAGTCGTTGCCGGTCAACGCCTTATAGTAAAGCTGACCCATGCCGTTGAGCGAGAACATATTCTCGATAATCAGCGAGCCGGAGAAGATGCTGATGAACCAGCTGATGATGACCGTGACGACCGGCAGCAGAGCATTGCGCCAAGCGTGGGAATAGACAACGACCTTTTCGCGCAGACCCTTTGCACGGGCGGTGCGGATATAGTCCATGCTCAACGACTCGATCATCGCCGCGCGGACGTAACGGGTCATGCCGCCGAGGGAGCCGACCGTCATGACCAGCACCGGCAGAATCATGTAATACACACGGTCAAGGAAGGCGCGGAAGCCGGTAAAGCTGTTGCCCGGGGTCTCGATACCGGAAACCGGCAGGATGCCGAGCGTCACCGCAAACAGCCAGATGAACAGCAGCGCGATGATATAAACAGGAATCGAATAGCCGATAATGGTGAACACCTGCACGGTATTGTCGAACTTGCCTCTCTTATGCACGGCGCAGAAAATGCCGAGCGGGATCGTAATGGCAAGCGCAATAATCGTCGAGAAGATATTCAGATAGACGGTATTGAGCATACGCGCCGGAACGACATCAATAACCGGCTGCTTAAAGGTCTGTGAATAGCCGAAATCACCCTCCAGCAGACCGGAGAATTCTCCGTTCACGTCGGGGATAAAGCCCATCCAGCGGGCATAGCGGACGATCAGCGGAGCATCCAAGCCCATTTGTTCGCGGAGCTGTTGGTAGCGTGCTTCATACTGCTCAGGCTTCAGCGTCTGCTTCAGTCCCTCAAGCTGAGCACGGGCGGGGTCGGTAGGAATCAGGTTATAGATAGAATACATCAAAAGCGACACGACCAGAAACACCACGATCATGTAAACGATACGCTTCAAAACATATTTCGTCATCCTGCGCCCTCCTTTTCTTTTATTATTGTATTGCAATCCGCACGCTTCATCCGTGCGGAAGATATTTCATAGTCAACACGGCAGCGGTCACAAAGGCATGTCGCAGCTTATCACGGCATACACAGCTTGCAGATACGTCGGCACTTTCTGCCTCCCTCTGATGAGGGAGGTGGCAAAATCGAAGGTTTTGAGAGTGTCAAAAAGTCCGGTTTGTCATTGCGAGACCCCGTAAGGGGTCGTGGCAACCTCGCAGAATTGTTTCGAAATTCTGATAAATTTCGGCGAATTCGAAGCATTTCACATGAGATTCCCACGTCGGGCTACGCCCTCCTCGGAATGACACGGGGTTTTTCGACATACTGAAAACCGAAGGTTTTGACGGAGGGAGAGAACCTTGAAAATCAACGAAAATTTCCAAGATTACACCAAGCCGAGACGGTTTATCTCTCCCTCAGTCGGCTTCGCCGACAGCTCCCTCGTCAGAGGGAGCCGAGGTGCAGGCTCTCGTGCAAAGTACGCTTATTATAATAGCTGCAACACCGCCGCGTGTCCGTTGCGCGGCGCTCAGAACGCGGAAAGGCTTTGAGCGTGTCCTCTCGGTGCAAACGGCAGACTCCCGTCGAATTCAACCCGCGGCTGCGGGCAGCATCAGGCGGGACTCGCCGCACATTCCGCCGAAAAAGCGCGCAGCAGAGCTTTTCCGCGGTCTGAGCAAAATAAAGGCGGAAGCGACGGGGCGGTTTTCCGCCCCGTCGCCAAAGTTTCTTTGGGGGTTTCAGTAATTATTCAGCACCCTCGATGGAAGCGTAGAGGATCGCGTGCTGGAAGTCCCACAGGCTGGACTCGTTGTAGTCCTTCAGCCAGGACGGGAAGAAGGTGTGGTAATCGTTGCAGTACAGCGGGAGCTCAACAGCCAGCTCGTTGAAGCGGATGATGAACTTCTGGAAGTACTCAAGGTAGGTGGCGTCATCGCCGGGCGCTGCCTTGTAGACCATGTCCATGGTATCTTCGTCGAGTTCCTTGTCGAAGATGTAGTTGGTGTTGTAGCCCATCTTGACATAGTCGGAATCGGGATCGGAAGCGAAGTTGAAGGAGTAGTCATATACTTCGGCGAAGCCCGTTGCCAGGTTGTACATGCCGTAGGTCTTGACACCGTACTGCTCGCCGGCGGAGGTATCACGATACATCCAGTTCAGCAGCTCGGAGAAGGTCATGACGTTCTGCTCAATTTCCATACCGGCATTGGCAGTCTGCTCACCGTTGGCAAGCATCGTGACGAGCAGGTCGGAAACGGAGTTGCCCTCGGAGGAAGCCCACATGATGTGCAGAGGCATCAGGATGCGGCCGTCGTCGAGCTTGACGTTCAGAGCGTAGTCGCCGGCTTCTTCAGCGGTGACTTCCTTGTAGCGGAGACCGGAGCCGGAGTACTCGGTGCCGTCGGCATTCAGAGTCCAGCCGCCCTCTTCGAGGATCTTAACAGCCTCAGCGGGGTTGTAAGCGTAGGTGTTGAGCTTCTCGTTGAAGAGCTCCTCGGATTCCTGATACATCCACTGGGCGGTGGAGTACGGGCCGTTAACGACGGAGCCGTAGCCGCCTGTGAAGGTGTTGCAGAACTCCTGACGGTCAAGCAGGTAAGCGACAGCCTGACGGACTTCGACGAACTGCGTGGGTCCGAAGTCGCACTGGAACATCAGCTTGCCGTAGCCGTTACGGGTGTAGTTGCAGTAGCTGTATTCGCCGGTCTCAGCCATGTCGAGCGCAGCGTTGATCTTGTCGCCCTCGGAGAGCTGGGAGAGGAAGTCGATCTCACCGGTCTTGAACTTATCCATCATGGTCTCGTCCTCAGCGCGGACAACAACGATGGTCTCGATCGCGGGCTTCTGACCCTCGAAGTTACCGGCGTAGTTGGGGTTGCGGATCAGGGTAGCGGTCAGGGCGCCGGTGTCCAGAGCCTTGATCATGTACGGACCTGCACCGACACGGCCCTCGTAAACGTAACGGGAAGCGTTGATCTCGTCGGCATTCAGCTCGCCGCCTTCGAGGTAAGCACCCTCGCCGTCGTCCTTAACGGTCAGAGCCGCGGAGGAGTACAGGGGCAGATACAGGGGGCTCAGAGAAGCATAGGTCAGAGCGAAGTAGTAGTTTGCGTAGTCGGGGGTGATGCTGATGGAGTAGGTGTAGTCGTCGATCAGGCGAATGCCGGAAAGAACGGCAGCCTCGCCCTTCTGATACTCGGCAGCGCCGACAATAGTGTCGGGGGAGACGGTAGCGCCTGCTGCGAGGGTAGCGGGAGAGAGCTGAACCAGAGCGTAAGCGACATAGTCGGCAGCGGTGATGGGCTCGCCGTTGTTGTAGGTCAGACCTTCCTTGATGCCGACGGTGAAGGTGATGGAGCCGTCCTCGTTTGTGGCCTGCTCAATGCCGGTGCAAACGGTGGCGTTCTGAACCATCTGACCGAACTGGTCGAAAGCGACGGTAGAATAGTCGTCGATCAGGTCGCGGATCATCTTGTCGGTCGCGTTGTTGGTCCACCATGCGTTGCCGAGGTCACCGGAGATCTCGGTAGAGGAGCCGTAAATAACGCGGTTTTCGCGAGCTTCGACAGGCTCAGTGGGAGCTTCGGTCGTAGCTTCGTCGCTTCCGTCAACAGAAGCGTCGGTGGGGTTCTCGGGTTCGTTCTTGCAGCCGGCAAAGATGCAGGCGACCATCGCGAGCGCGAGAAGAAGAGCTAACAGTTTCTTCATTTTTCATTTTCCTCCTATAAGAATTTTATATTTGCTGTGGAATTCACAGAAAATACCGTTCGGATCGGGGATTGTACGCAGCATACGGACAGAACGTATATTTTGTCAACCCCTCGAAAATTTTTCTATACTATAACACAGAATTCGCAAATAATCAACCGAAAAAACAGATTTTTTTAAGAAATTATCAACTTCTGTGAATTTTTATAACAGGGCAGTGTGTATAATATTCATTTTTGTTGAATCAACACAAGGTTCCCGCAACGGCATTCCCGCTTTTTGGCTTTAAAGCGTATTTTTATTCTCGGGATGCAATTTTTTCTCCCGCACCAAGACTCCCCTGTGTAAGGGGAGCTCAGCGTGTCGAAAAACCCTTTTCGACACGCTGACAGACTGCGAAAAAGTTCGGAAGACAAGCAACTCACACCCGTCGGCGTACATAGGTACGGTAGGGCGTGAGTTGCGCAGTAAGTCAAAATCCTTGCGAAGCAAGCCTGTTTTTGACTATAAAGTTCGGAATTCTCCGTTTTTGCAAATCAAAACGCAGAGAACAAAACCCCATAAATTGTTTACCGATTTTGACGATTGCGGACTTTTTTGACAGTCTGAGGCACCGCCTGTGGATTACAGGCGGTGCCTTTTATAATCATTGTTACGGGGTCAGACGGAGGCACCCACGGCGGCGTGGTAGGTCAGACCCTTCGGGTAGAAGAAGCGCACCGCCTGCGGCACAACCTCAAAGGTGACATCTCGGGCATACAGCAGCTCGCCGTCCAAATTGATCTCGGCGGGCTTGTCACAGTGGATGGTGATGCTCCTGCAGCGGCGATGGCGGATAATGTCGCTCAGCTCGGCGTGCTTGCCCGCCTTGTACTTTCCGATCACGTTTGCCACGGTCAGGCGGCTGACGCCCTTGACGATCAGCACATCGAGCAGCCCGTCATCCGGCTCCGCCTCGGGAACGGGGTTGAAGCCGCCGCCGTACCAGCGCCCGTTTGCAATGCAGATGAGGCTCTGCCTGCCGTCGATGCGCTCGCCGTCCAGCTCGATGACGTAGTGCTGCTGAATGCCCTTGATAAGGTTTACTCCGGTGGACAGGATGTACGCACCCGAGCCGCTGAGCAGCGGTAGGCGCTTATACTTGCTGATGGAGGTGCCGATGCGGGCGTCAAAGCCCATCGAGCAGATGTTCAGCGCGTAATGCTCGTCGAGGCAGCGAATCAGATCGAAGCGTGCGACCTCGCCGTCGATCAACCGTCCGATGTCGCAAAACGCCGTCGGATCGGAAAAAAGCTTGATAAAATCGTTGCCGGAGCCGGCAGGGAAATGGGTCACAGCCGCGTTCGGCTGACCGATTACGCCGTTGATAATCTCGTTGAGCGTGCCGTCGCCGCCGCAGGCATAGATGCGCACGGAATCGCCCGCAGCCGCAGCCGCCTGCGCCAGCTTTTGACAGTCTCCCGCCTGACGCGACACCAAAACCTCATAGGCAAGGCAGCGCTTGTCGCAAGCCTCGCGCACCTTCTGCGTGATCTCGCCGGTCTTGTCGTATTTTCCCGCAGCGGGGTTGATGATAAACAGATGCTTCATGCCTTCTACCGCCCGTTCTTGTAGTACATATACAGATTACATTGCAATCTCCCGTTGTACAGCTTGCGCTTTTTGGTTGCCGGAGCGCCGAACCAGTGTTCAAACTCCGCTTCGGAGGAGATAATGTATTTGCTCCAGCCGTCGGCGTAGCGCAGGTGCCGCCCGAACGCCCGCATGAGCTGCTGCGCCGAACGCTGCTCCATCATCCGCTCGCCGTAGGGCGGGTTGCAGACGATCACGCCCTGATCGCAGGGCAGGCTCTGCCTGAGCGCGTCGGCCTCGTGAAAGTC
>URWG01000054.1 GCA_900551495.1 uncultured Eubacteriales bacterium | reverse complement strand
CTTTTGGGCTTTGCCACGCTGATGTTCGGCATGGACACGATGAGCGGCGCAGTTTCGGGGCTGAAGGACGTGCCCGTCTTTGCGGAGCTGTTCCTGAAATTCCAAAACCCGATCCTCGGCGTGCTGGCGGGCGCAATTCTGACGGCAATCATCCAGTCCAGCTCGGCGTCGGTGGGCATTTTGCAGGCGCTTTCCTTTACCGGACGCGTCAGCTATGCGGCGGCGATCCCGATCATCATGGGACAGAACATCGGCACCTGTATCACCGCGATCATCGCCTCGGTCGGCACCAATAAGAATGCAAAGCGTGCGGCGGCGGTGCATCTGATGTTCAACGTGATCGGCGTTGTGATTTTGCTGACGGTATTCAGCCTTGTGAAGGCGGTGGCTGCGCCGGCGATCCTAAACGAAAACGCGACGGCTTACGGTATCGCGATCGCACACAGCGCCTTTAACATCCTCTGCACGGCGATCCTGCTGCCGCTGGGCGGCTGGCTGGAGAAGCTGGCGCTCCGTCTCGTGCCGGACAGCCGCAAAAAGGAAAAGCTGGAGGAGCTGGACGAGCGTCTGCTGGCGACGCCTGCCATTGCGCTCGAACGCAGCCGCACCGTTGCCGGCGAGATGGCGCAGTGCGCGGTGCAGTCGCTGAAAAACGCCCTTCTCTGCGCAACGGACGGCAGATTTGAGCTTGCGCCGCACATTCGGCGCGGAGAGGAGCGCTGCGATCACTATGAGGACCTGCTGGGTACTTACCTTGTCCGCGTCAGCGCCCAAAAGCTCAGCGCGGCGGAAAGCGGCGAGGCGACGGAGCTTTTGAAGGTCATCGGCGATTTTGAGCGTATCTCCGACCACGCGGTCAATATTTTGGAATCGGCAGAGGAGCTGCGGGATAAGAAGCTCTCGTTCTCTGACGCTGCACAGCAGGAGCTGCGGACGCTCAGTGCGGCGGTCGATGAGATCCTGACCATGACACTGCGGGCATTTTCGACGGGGGATGAGCAGCAGGCAGAGCAGGTCGAGCCGCTCGAGCAGGTGATCGACGCACTCAAGGAGCAGCTTCGTACCAGCCATATTCTGCGGATGCAGCAGGGCAGCTGCAGCATTGAGGCGGGCTTCGTCTGGGCGGACCTGCTGACCGATCTGGAACGGACCTCCGACCACTGCTCCAACATTGCGGGCTGCGTGATCGACATTGCGCGGCGCCATCTGAATCTGCATGAGACGCTCCGCACGGCAAAGCTCGACGACGGCGCCTTCCGCGAGGCATACCGCCGTTATGCGGAGAAGTACGCGCTGACCTGAATTACGGAATAAAAAACGCCGCGCACCTCCGAGCTTCGGAGTGCGCGGCGCTTTTTACATGGCTGCGATCTTTTGGTTCAGCCCCTGGATGACGGGCTTGGCTTCGGCGAGCAGCTTTTCTTCATCAATAAAGGTGAATTCGCCGTGGCGGACGAGAATTTCGCCGTTCAGGAACACGGTATCGACGTTTTTCCCGTCGCCGGCGTAGAGGAAGTTACTGAGCCGATAGTCGGGGTTGAGCAGGGCAATGTCGTGATCCATGTCCACAAGCAGGAGGTCGGCAAGGTTGCCCTCCTTTAATTCGCCGAGGTCGGTATAGCCGAGGGCGCGTGCGCCGTTGACGGTCATCATCTTATAAACCGTGCCCGCGTCCAGTACGGTCGGGTCGAGGGTGCGCCCCTTTTGCAGATAGGCTGCGGTCCGCGCCTCGCGGATCATGTCGCGGTTCGAGCTGGACGCTTCGCCGTCGCAGCCGAGGGTGACATTGATGCCGCGGTGCAGCATTTCGGCGATCCTCGGAATGCCGTCACTGATCTTGAGGTTGGTGCAGGGGCAGTGCACGGGATTCGCGCCGCTTTTTGCGATGATGTCCAGCTCGCGGTCACTCAGCCAAATGCTGTGCGCCAGCAGCGTATGCTCATCAAGAATTCCGAGCTGCTCGAGCGCCTCCGCCTCGCCGCTCAGCCCGTAGGCTTTGGCGACGGCTTCCGTCTCCATCCTGCCCTCGGCGAGGTGCGTATGGAAGATCAGACCGCGCTCATCGGCAAACCGCTTCAGCGCCTGCACCATCCGACCCGAGACGGCGGGCAGCCCCGCAGGAGCGACCGAGGCTTTCAGACGACCGCCAAGCCCGTGGACCCTTTGGTAGACCAGCTCCGAGCGGCGCAGCGCCTCCTCAATCGACAGAATGGGGGTGACGGCGTTCTCGGCGACATCGGTTGTGCTCAGACCGATGGTGGCACGGATTTTGCTGTCATACACGGCACGGATACCATCGTCGAGCGACGGCCACATTGCCATGTCGTTGACGACGGTCGTGCCGCGACGCAGCGCAGTCAGACAACCGAGCAGACAGGAATAGTAGTTCTCCTCCGGCGTCATGAAGTCCTCAATGGTAAACAGGCGCACGAGCCATTGCGTGATCGGGTAGTCGTCCATCGGTCCCTTCAGAACGGACTGCACCAAATGCGTGTGGCAGTCGGCAAAGGACGGCAGAGCGAGCATTCCATTTGCGTCAAGGCGCTCGCAGTCCTCGGGCGGGTCGATCTTTTCCGCGATCCTTTTGATCCGCTCGCCCTCTATCAAAATTTCCTTGGTCGAGGTCGTCATGGTGTCGAAATCTGCCAATTCGCAGTTTTGAATCAGATACTTTTTCAAATCGCTACCTCCTGTGTACGCATAAGCGACGGTCATCACGACCGTAAAAAATCATAGTCGGCTACTTCTAAATTTACCAGCTTTTTGCGCAAATGTAAACTGTTTTCTTGCCGTTTTGCGGAAGAAAAGCAGTCAACCCGAGCGGGCGGGAGGAGAAATGGGGACTTGTCAAACAGCGGAAAGCGTGGTATGGTGAAGGGGAAAGGGGCGTGACGGAATGAAACGGGTTTTTGCGGGGGTGCTGGCGGCAGTTTTGCTTTTGTCGCTTCTGCCGACGGGCGTATCGGCGGCGGACCTCCGCAGTGCACCGTTCGGACGCGTGGTATACGTCGGCGGCGAAACGATGAACTATACGGACGAGCTGACGGCGCTGATCGCACAATATCAGTGCAGCGTACCCGAGGTGACGCGCTTGACGGAGACGGAAATTTCGAGCATCACGGCGCCGCTGCCGGAGCTGTTGATCTACGCGCCGGAAAACGCGTCGGCTTCGGCGGAGACGGTGCGGCGGCTTGCGGCACTTGTTGCGTCGGACGGCGTTTTTGCGGTGTGCGGGCTTGGCTACCGAACGGACTTGCCGATCGAGGAATATGCCAAGGGGCAGGTCGCGCTGCGGCACGCGGCAGAGAACGCGGCAGCGGTGTATTTTGACGCCTATGCAGCGATGGGCGGCGCGCCGTGGAGCGTGGAGGCGGACGGAAAAACGCCGAGTACGGCGGGAAAACAGCTTCTGGCGAACGGTCTGTTCGCTGCGTTGGCGCGGGAGTGCACCTGTCTTGCGGCGGAGCACAGCGCACCGCTGGATATGGACGAAACGCCGAAGCCGCCCCCCGAAGCTGCAATGCTGACGGCATTTGCCGAGGCGCGGGATGCGGCGCCGATGCGTGCCGTGCTGGAAAGTCGGAAAACCGCGCTGCCGCTGACCGCCTACACGACGATGCAGGCGGCGGAGCGCGCGGCGTTTTTGGAGCTGCTGACCGCTGCCGACCGCTCCGATGTCGATAGCCGGGAGGCGGCGGAGGAGATTTATTGGACGGTTCTGCTTCGCCTTCAACGGCAAGCGCCGCGGCGCAGCGTGCTGAAAAACGGTGTACTGCGCTATGTGGCGGCGGGGGACAGCATCTCCTGCGGCGCGACGGCGGTGTATCGGGAAAACGGCTGGGTTCCGACGCTGGCGAGACTGCTGGGCAAGATCTCCGGACAGAAGGTGCGGCTGGTCAACAAGGCTGTCTCCGGCAGTCGGATGTGTCTGAAAACAACGTGGGCGGATTACCCGCCCGCGAAGGATACCGTGCAGGACTACATTGTGCCGAATCACCCCGACCTTCTGACGGCGGCGTTCGGTATCAACGACCTGCGTGCGAATGTCCCGCTGGAAACCTTCCTTGCCGCCTACCGCGGCTATGTCCGCGAGGTGCAGGCGGGCTGTCCCGAGACGGTGATCGTGCTCGTCGGCATGATCCCGATGGGCGACGACTTCCGAACGGAGGAAATTATTGCATGGAACGCTGCGATCCGTGCCATGGCAGAGGAGCTGGGCGTGTGGTACGCCGATCCGTTTGACGATCTTTACGGGACGCAGTGGCTGCTGACGGACAACCTGCACCCATGTGACGTCGGCTATCGTGTGCAGGCGAGCGCGGTTTTGCGCACCCTGTGCGCGGCAATGGACTTTTCCGCTGCGGTGACGCTGCCGTGGGAAAATCCGTTTCGGGATGTCACTGAAACGGACTGGTTTTACGCGGGTGTGAAGGCAGTGACGCGCCTTTTCCTGTTTCGCGGGGTGACGACGGAGCGCTTTGCACCCGAGGCGACGATGACGCGGGGAATGCTCGTGACCGTGCTGTGGCGGATGGACGGAAAGCCTGCTGCGGGCGAATCGGGCTTCTCCGACGTTGTGCGCGGGGCATACTATGCCGAGGCGGTCGCATGGGCAGCGGAAAAGGGCATTGTCAACGGCATCGGCGGCGGGAGATTTGACCCCGAGGGGAACGTGACGCGGGAACAGCTGGCGGCGATCTTCTTTCGATATGCGCAGTTGCGCGGCGCAGATACGAAAAAACGCGCCGATCTGAGCGCGTTTCCGGACGGAGACAAGGTAAGCGCCTATGCTATGGACGCGCTGGGCTGGGCGAACGCCGTCGGACTGGTCAACGGCATCGCGGAGGGCGGCACCGCCTACCTCCGCCCGCAAAACACCGCCGCAAGAGCACAGGCGGCAACGATTTTGGCAAGGTACTTGGACAAGTCGGCGCAATAAGTCGGACAAATATAAAAATCTCGCTGCAAGAGCGTCTCTTGCAGCGAGATTTCTATTTCATTCAGCGACCGGTGTCCTCGACGTAGAGCTCGCGGACCGCATTGGGATCGGCGGGCTTTGCGGGAGCGGAAGCGGGCTTGGGATTGTCGCGCTTTTCGAAGAACTTCGGTGCAACCTTCGGGAACAGGCAGTAGGTCAGGACGTCCTCCTCACACTTTGCCATGCCCTTGCACTCCTCGCGGTACTTCTCCAGCTCCGGCTCAAGGAGATCGGCGGGACGGCAGGTGATGACCTTTGCGTCGCCGATGCACTTTTTGCGGACCTCCTCGTTGACATCTCCGGGCAGCTTGCCGTACTCACCGCGGAGCAGCGCCTTGGATTCATTGGGAACCATCTTGTAGCGTTCGCCGCTGATGATGTTCATAACTGCCTGCGTGCCAACGATCTGGCTCGTCGGGGTGACCAGCGGGGGATACCCGAAGTCCTTACGGACGCGGGGCACCTCGGCAAGAACCTCATAGTACTTGTCCTCCTTGCGGGCGTCCTTGAGCTGTCCGAGCATATTCGACAGCATACCGCCGGGGACCTGATAAAGCAGTGCCTTCGGATCAACGCGCAGCACCTTCGGATCAAGCGTGCCCTCCGCCATCATCTTATCGGCGACCTTGCGGAAGTGGGCAGCCGCCTCGCTGAGCTTGTCGAGGCTCAGACCGGTGTCGCGGTCCGTGCCCTGCAGCGTGGCGACCAGCGCCTCGGTGGAGGGCTGGGACGTGCCGTTTGCCATCGGGGACAGCGCGCAGTCCACAATGTCAACGCCTGCCTGCGCAGCCATGAGGTTGACCATGTCGCCGGTACCCGCGGTGTTGTGAGTGTGCAGATGGATGGGAACGGAGACACTATCCTTGAGCTTACGGATCAGGTCATAGGCATGATACGGAAGCAGGAGGTTTGCCATATCCTTGATGCAGATGGAGTCCGCACCCATCTTCTCCAGCTCCTTGGCAACGCCGACAAAGTAGTCGTCGTTATGCACGGGGCTGACGGTGAAGGACAGTGCGACCTCCGCCCAGCCGCCGTACTTCTTGACGGATTCGACTGCCTTTTGCAGGTTGCGGATGTCGTTGAGCGCGTCGAACACACGTACAACGTCAATGCCGTTTTCAATGGACTTTTGGCAGAATTCCTCGACCACGTCGTCGGCGTAGTGCTTGTAGCCTAAAATATTCTGACCGCGGAAGAGCATTTGCAGCTTGGTTTTGGGCATATGCTTTTTCAGCGTGCGCAGACGCTCCCACGGATCCTCGTCGAGGAAGCGGATGCAGGCGTCAAACGTTGCGCCGCCCCAGCATTCCAGCGACCAATAGCCCATGTTGTCAAGCAGCTCGCAGGCGGGAAGCATATCCTCGATGCGCATACGGGTCTTAGCCTGCGACTGATGCGCGTCGCGGAGAATGGTTTCGGTAATGAGCAAAGGCTTCTTTTCCATAGTTTACCTCCTTAGCCGAACAGGGCGATGAACACGCCCGCAGCAACAGCGGAACCGATAACGCCGGCAACGTTCGGACCCATGGCGTGCATGAGCAGGAAGTTGCTCGGATCCTCACGCTGCCCCTCCTTCTGAGAGACACGCGCTGCCATCGGAACGGCGGAAACACCGGCAGAGCCGATGAGCGGGTTGATCTTCTTGCCCTCCGGCAGGAACAGGTTCATGAACTTTGCAAGCAGGACGCCGCCGGCAGTGCCGCTCGCAAAGGCGATAACGCCGAGAACAACGATGCCGATGGTGCGCGGGGTAAGGAAGCTGTCAGCCTGTGCGGTCGCACCGACGGAAACGCCGAGCAGGATGACGACAATGTTCATCAGCTCGTTCTGCGCGGTCTTGTTCAAACGCTCGGTTACGCCGCACTCACGGAAGAGATTGCCGAGCATCAGACAGCCGACCAGCGGAGTTGCCGAGGGAACGAACAGTGCAACGAAGAAGGTAACGGCGATCGGGAATACGATCTTTTCCTTCTTAGAAACCTTGCGCAGGTTGTCCATACGGATCAGGCGCTCCTTCTTGGTGGTCAGACCGCGCATGATCGGCGGCTGGATAACGGGAACGAGCGCCATGTAGGAGTAAGCGGCGATCGCGATGGGTCCGAGCAGCATCGGAGCGAGCTTGGAGGTGACGTAGATGGCGGTAGGACCGTCCGCACCGCCGATGATGCCGATGGAGGCAGCCATCGCCTGCGTGAAGCTGAGTCCTTCAATGCCGACCTTGGAGATCAGCAGCGCGCCGAGGTAAGCGACAAAGATACCGAGCTGAGCGGCAGCGCCGAGCAGCAGACTCTTAGGATTGGCGATCAGCGGACCGAAATCGGTGGAGGCACCGACACCGATAAAGATCAGGCAGGGGTAGATCTGAAGCTTGACGCCCAGATACAGAACGTCGATCAGACCGAAGGTGTCGGAATTGCTGAACGCCTCCCAGTTGATGTGACCGGTCTCGTTGATGAAGATCTCGGTGTGGTACATACCCGCGCCGGGAAGGTTCGTCAGCAGCATGCCGAAGGCAATGGGCAGCAGCAGCAGCGGCTCAAAGCCCTTACCGATGGCAAGGAAGAGCAGCACGAAGGAAATCACGATCATGATGAGGGATTTCCAGTCGATATTATGAATAATCATCATAATACCGGTTTGGTCGACAAAGTTCGTCAGCGCCTCGGCATTGGAGGTGGCGCCCTTCTCATCGGCTGCGACAGCGGCGTCGGCTGCAGGCTCTGCGGAGGTCACGACGACAGCGTCCGTATCCTTGTGTGCCTTGCCTGCTGCGGACGCGAGGGTCATGCACAGGCAAACCAGCAAACCGAGCACCAGCAGAGCGATCATCAGCCGATGCATCTTTTTGTTATTTTTGAACATGGCATACGTCTCCTCTGCGAATTAACCGATGGTGCAAAGGAGCGCGGCAGTCTCGACGGAATCGCCCTTGCGGACGTTGACACCGGTGACCTTGCCGTCGCAGGGCGCCATGATTTCGTTTTCCATCTTCATTGCCTCAAGAATGATGAGGACGTCGCCCTTCTTAACGGACTGACCTGCCTGGACCTTGATGTCAAGGATGGTGCCGGGCATGGGGGCCTCGACCTTCTGACCGCCTGCGGGAGCTGCGGAGACAGGGGCGGCTGCGGGGGCAGCGGGAGCGCTCATGGTTGCGGGAGCGGACATTTCTTCGATCTCGATCTCATACAGAGAGCCGTTGACATTCACACGATACTTTTTCATTTCTAAATTTCCCTTTCGTTTTGTGTTAAAGTTTCTTGACGGACAGGATGCGGATGGCAGAGGCGTCGGTGCCGCTCATTTCAGCAATGGCTGCGGACACGGCAGCGACAAATTCGGGGCGGTTGGGAATCTCGGATGCTGCGGCGGTCGGGGCGTTCTTTTTCTCCGCTTCCTTCTTGCCGCTGCCGCGGAACATCAGTCCGAGCAGAGAGCAGAGAACGATGATGAGCGTCAGGACGACGAAAACCGTAACAAGTCCCATGACAACAACAAACCAGTCTTGCATTGTTTTCCTCCTTCTTGGAAATTTGTATCCAAATATCTCTATGGGGACGGCACAGTGCCGAAAATAAAATGGAAGGCTTACGCGATGGTGAAGCCGGTGGAAGCCAAGAGCTTCCCGTTGATGTAGATCTCCAGCGTATAGCTGCCTGCTACGGATGCCTCTCCCTGCGCAGCGGGCAGGGGAACGGCATTGGCGTGGCGGCGGTTATACCACAGACTATCCCACGCAAGTTCCCGCGAGACGTCGTTGACGACATTGCCGCTCGCATCGCGCACGGCGTAGAGCAGGGTCACGGTGTCGTCGGACTGATTGACGGCGTTGACCTCCACGCAGACCGCGATCTTCTGCTCCGGAGAGAAGGAGGTGCGGTTGTTGTTCAGATCATAGTACGTCCAGTCCGCCTTATCCGGCTCGACCCAAAGGGAGATCAGGGAGGAGCCTGCGGCGTAGGGCGGCTCGGGCGTGATGCCGTAATCGGTAAACGCTTCGCTGACCGGTGTTTTTACTGTAACGGTGGATTGCCCGAAAACGGCAGAGGAGGCATCCGCAGCCGTCAGGGACAGGGAAATTTCGTATTCTGCGTCGGGGACCAGACCGCTGAGCGTCACGGAGGTGCCGTTGACGGCGCTGCCCTCTCCGCTGGGCATATAGGCGGCGTGGAGACTGCCGACGGTGTTGTAGGAGACGTACCAACCGCCGGAGGGCGTTCCGGCAGGTGCGTTCCAGCTTACGGTAACGCTGCCGTCGTCATTGGCTGTCGCGGTCAGACCGTCAACAATGATGGGGTCGGCGGGCAGCGTAAGCTTCGGGATCAGGTCCATGCCCTTCGCGGAGAGCGTGAAGGTGTATTCGCGGTCAAAGTCCGGAAGCTCCAGCGTGCAGGTGCAATCGGTCGCGGTGGCGGTGAGCGGCGAAATGCCGTCCGCCTCGCACAGGACGGACCATTGCTCGGGGCTGTTTTCGCCCTGCTCCCACGAGAGTGTGACCTTTTTGCCGTCGATCTCGCTGACGGTCAGGTTCTTTGCCTCAACGATCGGGAGAATTTCGTACTGCGTGGTCGTCTCGCCCGAGAGGAAGATGTCCCCGGAGTCCTCCAACGTGAAGGTGTAGACCTCGTTGGGCAGCAAGCCCGAGACGATATACGAGCTTCCGACGAAGGAATAGGTGTTGCTGACCGAGCCGTCGGCGTTCGAGCAGGTGAGCTGCCATTGCGACGGGGCGGGTCCCTCATAGCTGAACGAGAGCTGGACCTCGCCGTCATTGTCGCCGCGCACGCCGCGGAAATCGGAAATGGCGGTGGATTCCGGCGTAGTCACGCTGATCGTATAGGAATCGGCTTTGCGCAGCTTATGATACTGCGCCGCGCTGACGGCGACGGTGTAGGTCGTCTTCTCGGAAAGATCGGAGAAGGTGTAGAGATTGCCGTTGCGGATACCGGGGTAGGCGTTGCCGTAGCTGTCCGTGCAGGTCAGGACGAAGCGGCTCGGCTCGTCCGACGAGACCAGCTCAACGACCATCTCCTGCGTGTCGCAGGAAAGAATGTTGAGCTGCGTCATATCCACAAAGTACCAGCCGACCAGGAACCAGACGACCGCACCGATCGCGGCAAGCAGCGCGAGAATCACGGTCACGGGGAGCCAGCGGGACTTTTTCTTCGTCTCCGTCTCGTCCTCGTCGTCCTCTGTGTCGCTGTCCACATAGTCGTGCGACGGCTCGGCGGGAACGGCGGTCATGGTCAGCTCGTCCTCCTTGCCGTCCTTCTCCTCCGCCTCGGGAGCTTCCTCCTCGGCGGGAGCATTGCCGACGACCGCATTCACGGACGCAAGCAGCGCGTCGAGGTCCATCTGATCGGGATCGACCTCCTCGGCAGCGGTAAGCTCGGGCATATCGGACGGCTCGGTCGGCTTCTCCGCCGTATCTTCGGGCGGCTGCTCCTGCGGGGCGTCCTGCGTCGTGGTTTCGACCGGCTCCGACGCCTCCTCGGGGGCAGCCTCTTCAACGGGGGCAGCCGGCTGCGGCGCTGTCTCGGCGCTCGGCTTTTCGGACGGCGCGGGGGCGTTCGGGTCAATGTCGTCCGCCGTGCCCGCGCCGCTCAGATCGGGCGCGAAGCTGCGGCGGAAATCGTCGTCCAGCGCTTCGGCTTCGGTCATGCGGATCAGCTCCTCCGGCTCCTCGCCTACGGGAATGCGCGTGCCCGGACTGCAATTATGATCGGTAGCGATGCCCACCTGCGCGTGCCGCAGGAAATGACCGCC
>URWG01000053.1 GCA_900551495.1 uncultured Eubacteriales bacterium | reverse complement strand
TTTACCGCCGAGCAGCTCAAGGCGGGCGTCAAGCTCCGCAAGGGCAAGAAGGTCTATCATAAGGCGATCCTTGTCGAATAAATAAAGCACCGGTCTGCGATACGCTTCGCAGACCGGTTTGCTTTTTATAGGTCCTGTACCGAGACGCTTTTCCTGTGCTCGATGGGCTTCCAGCCCGATTTGCACACGAGTGCAGCGACCGTGACGGGCAGATAGGTCAGCATAAACAGCGGAAACGTCAGCACGGACAGGAGCTTCCTGCCTGTCGAGCAGCGAATTTGCCGCCACTCGCTGAGCGTTGTAATCAAGCCGAGGACGAACACCGTCAGACACAGATTCAAAAGGCTCTGCCCGACGGAGCTGACTACCGTAAGCACCGCCGCGCCGTTTGCAAAGCAGACGACGGCGGAAAACAGGTTGATCAGCACACTGACCCATGCCAAAATTGCCGCGGGCGCAATATTCATCAGCATATCAAAGCAGGAAAAGCTCCCGCGGAAGCAGCCCTTCAGCAGCCTGCCGCCGTAGCAGCGCAGCACCTGCAAATACCCCTGCACCCAGCGAACTCTCTGACGGACGGACGGACGGAAGCCGGTGGGCTGCTCGTCGTAGAATACGGCGGTCGGGCAGTAGCCGATCTTCTCACCGCCAATGATATTGTGCGCGGTGAATTCAATGTCCTCCGTCAGCAGGAAGAAGTTCCAGCCGCCGCACTGCTCCAAAATGCGGCGGGAGAACAGAAGGCCCGTGCCCGATACGCCGCAGCTCGCGCCGAGCAGCGCCCGCGGACGGTTGAGGTACTGCGCCTCCCGCAGAAACCACAGCCCGTAGCCCGCCGAGATCCAGTTGTCGCCGTAGTTTTTGGAGTTGCGGTAGCTCGTAACGATGTCATAGCCGTCGGAAAAGGTCTTGTTGATCTCCCGAATGTAGTTCGGATCGACGACATTGTCCGCGTCAAAGACGAGATAGGCGTCGTACTGCTTCTTGATGCGCCGCAGCAGGTAATGCAGCGCGAAGCCCTTCCCGATGCGGTTGCGGTCAAAGCGTCGTACCACTTTCGCGCCGTGCTCGTGCGCGACGTCCGCGGTGCGGTCGGTGCAGTTGTCCGCCACCACATAGATCGCGAACCGTTCGGCGGGATAGGTCTGCCGCTTCAGGCTGTCGATCAGGTTGCCGATCACTGCCTCCTCGTTCCGCGCGGCGATCAAAACGGCGAAGCGGTGGGGCGTACCCTCCGACGACGGCTGCTTCTTCTTTTTCAGCAGCGCAACGGGTATGTAAAAGAATTGGTAGGCGTAGCAGGCGAAGAATATCACCATGATGACGTAGTTAATAATTTTGATCGTTTCCATCTTTCGTTCCTCACAGGCGGCGGGTCCCTTAGCTTGCGTTTTTTTGCTTCCGCTTCTTTCACGCAAGAAATGTCGAAAGGTTGGAAAAACCGACCTCCGAATATCGGAGGTCGGTTTTGATTTACAAATTACGGTTTATTTGATCTGATTGCCGCAGTGGTGGCAGAAGCTGTCCTTTGCGCTGACCTTGCCGCCGCACTTTTCGCAGCGGTTGCCGAGCTGTGCGCCGCAGAACGAGCAGTAAAGATGCCCGGCGCTCTGTGCCGCGCCGCAGGAGGTGCAGACCGCCATGCTGCGCTTATAAATTTTATAGACGATCAGACCAATCAGGTTGGTAAACAGCCCGATCAAGCCCCAGCAGAGCGGCGAGAGCTTGCACTTCGATGCGTCGCGATACATCCAAAGCGCGATCAGGACCCAGTACACGCAGAAGAACAGGACCGCGACCGCTGCCGAAATCTTGAGAGCGGTCGAACCGCCGGAGACGGTGGTGGGGACGGTGATGACGTAGACCGTGCTGTCGCTGTGATGCACGCCGACGCGGCTGAGCATATAAATCGATTTTTCCGCGAGGCTGCTTTCAAAGGCGCTGTCGTCGTCATAATCCGTGCGGATCTTGCCGAAATCCTTGTTGATGATGGAATTCAGCATAAATTCGTCGCTCTTGACGTACTGGAACACGGCGTCGGGATGCGCGGAGGAGACAAGATACTTTTTCTCACTGCCCGCCTTGACCGGCGCAAACGTTCCGGCGGCAAATTCCGAATTCTTCGCGGAATAGATTACTTGATTCGTTCCGTCAACGACCAGAACGTCCACCACATCCGCCGAGGCTGCCGCGGTCTGCTCCGCTGCCGTTTGCAGTGCGGCGGCGTCCTTCGCGTCCTCCAACTTGGTTACACGCGAGACGTGCAAAAAGGTTGGCGCTTAAATCAGCATCATCAGCGTTCCGCCGACGATCAGCACCAGTCCGAGCGCCGATTTTTTCGACAGGCGCTCCTTGAATACCAAAGCGGAGAAGCCGATGGAGACTAAGATGCTCAGTTTGTCGATGGGCACGACCACGCTGGCAAGCCCGTCCTGCAATGCCTTATAGTAGCACAGCCACGAGCCGCCCGTGGCAAGACCGGACAGGCAGATGAAGCCCAGCTCCTTTTTCGGGACGGAGCGAAGGGAGAGCGTCTTGCCCTTGAGGAACACGATCAGCCATGCCATGACCAGCACAACGCCGGTGCGGATGGCGGTGCCCAAATTGGACTCCACGCCCTCAATGCCGATCTTGCCGAGAATGGAGGTCAGAGCGGCGAAAACGGCGGAGAGCAGCGCGTACAGGAGCCAGCGCTTTTTCTCCTGCTTCTCGCCGGTGACCGCTTTCTTCTCAATCATCAGGAAGGTGCCGACACCGATCAGAACGACGGCTGCGCCCTTGACCCACGAGATCGGCTCGCCGAGGAAGATCAGCGCCAGCAGAATGGTCAGAACGGTCGAGGATTTGTCGATGGGAACGACCTTGTTGACGTCGCCGAGCTGCAAAGCCCGAAAATAGCACAGCCACGAGGCGCCGGTCGCGACACCCGAGAGGATCAGAAAGACCCACGTTTTTGCGCTGAGCGTCGTGATCGTCGGCGCGGAACCGACGATCCACACCATCAGCCACGAGAAGAGCAGCACCACAACGGTACGGATCGCCGTCGCGATGTCGGAATCCGTTTTTCGAATCCCGCATTTTGCCAAAATCGCCGTCAAACCGGCAAACAATGCCGAGCCGAACGCAAAAAACACCCACATAACGATCGCCTTTCCTTATTTATCGTTAAAATTACACGCGGCAGCCGCAAAAAGGTTGGAAAAAATTTTCCCTTTTGCGGGCTGCCG
This sequence comes from uncultured Eubacteriales bacterium, assembly GCA_900551495.1. Taxonomy (GTDB): domain Bacteria; phylum Bacillota; class Clostridia; order Oscillospirales; family Oscillospiraceae; genus JAZOXB01. The sequence continues at coordinate 7,944 of URWG01000053.1, read as the reverse complement.
ACGTAAAAAATCCGAGTTTAACCCTCGTAGAGCGGGGCGGTCGCCTCATAGCCCTGCGGGAGGTAGCGCACCGAGGAGATGCGCGGACCGGAAACGCCGTATTTCGGGCTGTAGCCGAACAGATTGATGTACTGCGCCAGATCGTCGCGCTCCTCCGTCATGGCGCGAAGGACCTCGACGGTCGCGCGCACATCGTCGATGGCACGGTGCGAATTCTGCACGCGGTCCTGCAAGCCGTATGCCTCGATCGCGTTACAGAGCCGATGCGGATAGGGGCGGCGGTCGCGGTAGACGGTCAGCAGGTCAAGCTTCGGCTTGTCCCGCAGCAGCCGCGCGTCGCCGTGGCGGTCGAGCAGATGGTAGAGAAACAGCAGGTCAAACTGTGCGTTATAGGCGACGATCATGGTGTCGGGCGTCAGTAGCTGCGCCAGCAGGGAGCAGATCGCCCGTTTGGAGATGCCCTCCTCCAGCAGTATTTCGTCCGTAATGCCCGTCAGCTCCGTGATCTTCGGCGGGAGCTTGCGGTCGTTTGTTGTGCGGATAAATTCGTCCGCCTCCGCCGCGCTGACCCATGCACCGTCCTGCCAAATGAGCTTTGACGCGGCAAATTCAATGATTTCGTCGCCGGAAAAGCTCAAGCCGCTGGTCTCCGTGTCCAAAACGAGCAGCGAGCTGCAATGTGCCTCCAGTCCCATGATTCGTTTCCTCCCTCGGAATCTCAATTTTTCTACATTGTAGCACAAAAAACGACGGTTGACAAATGCTTTCGCACGCGGTATACTGTGGTCAACCGCATATTGAAAACCTTCTTCGGGGGGTCGGATGCTTCCGGCTGAGAGTGGGCGAACAGACGCCCTGACCCGCGAACCTGACACGGCTCATACCGTCGTAGGGAAAGAACGATTCCGCTCTGCTTTCCGGTGAAGGGTTTGCAAGGCGGAATTTCTGTTTTTTGGAGGTTGTTATCATGCAACGAAAACATCTGCGTGCGCTGTGCGAGGGTGCCGTTATGGTCGCGCTGGCGCAGGCGCTGGGCTATCTCAAGCTTTGGCAAATGCCCTACGGCGGCTCAATCACCTTTATCATGCTGCCGATCTTTGTCTACTGCGCCCGTTGGGGCTTTGCCCGAGGAATGCTGGCAGCGTTTGCCCTGTCCTGCCTGCAATTCTTCCTTGACGCGAGCTTTGCCATCGGCTGGCAGTCTATTCTCGGCGACTACATCCTTGCCTACAGTGCGCTGGGCCTTGCGGGACTGTTCAGCAAAACGCACGGCGGCTTCTTTTGGGGGACGCTGGTCGGCTCGTTCGGGCGTTTTGTCGTCCACTATGTGACCGGCGCGACTCTTTGGGCGGAGTATATGCCCGACCGCTTCCTCGGTCTGAGCATGACCTCTCCGTGGATCTACTCGGCGATCTACAACGGCATTTACGTCGGGCTGTGCATGGTGCTGTGCCTTGTTGTGGGCGGACTGCTGTGGAAGCCGCTGGGCAAGTATCTTCGCCGCGAAGATTTGCGCTGACCCTTTACAGCGGCGCAATTTTATTGTAAAATCATACTGGGAGGCTTCGGGAGATCTCTTCCGAAGCCTCCCGCCTTTATCATGAAACGGAGGATGCCGTATGAAATGCTTACGCTGCGGCAGGACGGTCGCCGAGGACGCGCTGTTTTGCGATGAATGCCTGAAAACGGTGCGGCTGCCGCTGGAGAAATCGGAATATTTGAGCGATCGGGTGATACTCCCGCCGCGAAAGGAGCCGGCAAAAGCCGAGCCTTCCCGCGCTGCGGAGAAGAAAAAGCCGAAAAATGCGGAAAAGCAGCCGCTGAAGCGCTCCAAGGGGCTGATCCGTGCGGTGGTCCTGCTGAGCCTTGTCTGTGCGCTGCTGGTGAGCGGGTTCGGCTATGCCGCGCTGCACTATGCCGACTGGATGCGGGAGAAAAACCGCGTCCGCGTGCAGCAGGAGGAGTATGACCGTCTGACGGCGCAGCTTGCCCAAGCACAGAGCGACCTCACGGACGAGCAGGAGCGCAGCCGCAGCCTGTGGCAGGAGGTGCAGTCGCGCGACGACGATGTTTCCGCCTTGCAGCAGGACGTCAACACCTATCGTGCCCAAAGCGCCGAGACGGATGCCGCGGTGCAGGCGCTGCAGGACGAAAATCTTCAGCTCAACCGACAGCTTAAGGATTATATGGCGGATGTGCGCTCGCTGGAGTCCACGATCAGTTATCTGCGCCGCAGCCTTCAAAGCGTCAACGATGAAAAATCACTCCTACAGGAGAAGTCCGATTTTATCGACGCGCACGTTGTCTTCGTCGAGGACGACGGGACAAAATACTATCACACCTACGATTGCAGCCGCTTTACCAAGCAGGGCTACTGGGTCTACGGGCGCAACACCGCCGAGGCAAAGGGCTACACCGCCTGCCCGTACTGCCACTGACGGCGGACAAATCGCGGGCAGAATTTGAATTTTCTGTTAGCATTTGCGGAGAACACTTTTTTTGCGCGGTAATGTATGCTATAATATCTCCAAATTCAGCCTGTCAAAGGACTATGCTTTACGAATACGTCGGCTCCTTGCCTCCCTCGTCGGAGGGAGCTAAGGTACGCGTCTTCGTTTTGCGGTGCATTTTGCCGATATGCCGCTCCTTTGACATCAAATTATTTCACGGAAAGGTCAGGAAACTATGGGACTGATCACAAAGGTATTCGGAACGCGCTCCGAGCGCGAGGTCAAGAAGCTCAAGCCGATTGTTGACCGCATTGAAGCGCTGGGCGGCGCGATGAAGGACTGCACCGATGAGCAGCTCCGCGCAAAGACCGAGGAGTTCAAGAGCCGTTATGCGGCAGGGGAGACGCTCGACGAGCTGCTGCCCGAGGCGTTTGCGGTGTGCCGTGAGGCAGCCGACCGCGTGTTGGGGATGCGCCCCTACCGCGTCCAGCTCATCGGCGGCATCATTCTGCATCAGGGACGTATCGCCGAGATGAAGACCGGCGAGGGCAAGACGCTTGTCGCCATCCTGCCGGCGTATCTGAACGCGCTGTCCGGCAAGGGCGTCCATGTCGTCACCGTCAACGATTACCTTGCCAAGCGTGACTCCGAGTGGATGGGCAAGGTCTACCGCTTCCTCGGCTTGAGGGTCGGTCTGATCGTCCACGACCTGACCGCCGCCGAACGCCGCGAGGCATATAACGCGGACATCACCTATTGCACCAACAACGAGCTGGGCTTCGACTATCTGCGCGATAACATGGCACTTTACAAGGGTGATATGGTCCAGCGCGGGCATAATTTCGCCATCGTGGACGAGGTGGACTCTATTCTCATCGACGAGGCGCGGACGCCGCTTATCATCTCCGGCAAGGGCGAGGAATCCACAAAGCTGTATGAAATGGCGGATTTCTTTGTCTCCGGTCTGCGGAAAAAGGTCTTTGCCACGATGGACGAGAAGCAGGATCAGGACGATTTGGACTGCGACTATTTTGTGGACGAAAAATCCCGTACCGCAAACCTCACCGCCAGCGGCATTGCCAAGGCGGAGAAGTATTTCGGCGTTGAAAACCTCGCGGACGTGGAAAACACCACCCTTGCCCACCACATCAATCAGGCAATGAAGGCGCGCGGCGTCATGAAGCGCGACACGGATTACGTCGTTCAGAACGGACAGGTCATCATCGTTGACGAATACACAGGCCGTCTGATGTACGGCCGCCGCTATAACGAGGGACTGCACCAGGCAATCGAGGCGAAGGAGGGCGTCAGCGTCGCGGGCGAAAACAAGACCCTTGCGACCATCACGTTCCAGAATTTCTTCCGCCTGTACTCCAAGCTCTCGGGCATGACCGGCACCGCGCTGACCGAGGAGGAGGAATTCTCCGCGATCTATCAGATCGACATTGTGGAGATTCCGACGAACCGCCCCGTTATCCGTATCGACCATCACGATGTGGTCTACAAGACCGAGGCGGGGAAATTCCGCGCCGTGATCGAGCAGATCAAGGCGTGCCATGCCAAGGGGCAGCCCGTCCTTGTCGGTACGATCTCCATCGAAAAATCGGAATATCTGTCGAAGCTGCTCAAGCGCGAGGGCGTACCGCATACCGTCCTGAACGCCAAGCACCACGAGAAGGAAGCGGAGATTGTCGCGCAGGCGGGCAAGCTCGGCGCGGTCACGATCTCGACCAACATGGCAGGACGCGGCACGGACATCATGCTCGGCGGCAATGCGGAGTATATGGCGCTGTCCGACCTGCGCAAGCGCGAAATTCCCGAGGAGCTGATCGCGGAGGCGAATTCCTACGCCGAGACGGACGACCCCGAGATTTTGGACGTGCGCCGCCAATTTAAGGAGGCATACGCGAAGTACAAGCTTGAGGTCGATGCCGAGGCACAGCAGGTGCGGGCGGCAGGCGGCTTGTTCATTGTCGGCACCGAGCGCCACGAATCGCGCCGTATCGACAATCAGCTCCGCGGCCGTTCGGGTCGTCAGGGCGACCCCGGCGAGACGCGCTTCTTCCTGTCGCTGGAGGACGACGTGATGCGGCTGTTCGGCTCCGAGCGCATTATGAACATGATGAATTCCCTCGGACTGGACGAGGATACGCCCATCGACATGAAGATTCTCTCCGGCGCGATCGAAAACGCGCAGAAAACCGTCGAAAGCCGCAACTTCCAAGCCCGAAAGAACGTGCTGGAGTACGACGACGTGATGAACACACAGCGTACCGTGATCTATGAGCAGCGGCAGAAGGTGCTCAACGGCGAGGACCTGCACCCGACCATCGAGGGTATGATCCGCTATGTCATCGACTCGGAGGTCAACGACGTGCTCGGCACGGAGACCAAGGTCGAAAACGAGGAGCAGCTTGCCCCGCTGAATGAGAAATTTGCGGGCATCTATTATCCCGCAGACGCGCTCCGCGTCGAGGCGGGCGAGAGCGTCGATACGCTGAAGGAGGCGCTCTTTAAGCTCTTTAACGAAACCTATGCCGCCCGCGAGCAGGAGTTCGGCTCCGAGCGGATGCGCGAGATCGAGCGTATTATCCTCCTGCGCGTCGTGGACGAATACTGGATGGACAACATCGACGCGATGGACGACCTCAAGCAGGGCATCCGTCTGCGCGCCTACGGTCAGACCGACCCCGTCATCGCCTATAAGCGCGAGGGCTTCGCGATGTTCGACGGCATGATTAACGCCATCCGCGAGGAGACGGTGCGCCGCCTGTATCTGTTCCGCCTTCGTACGCCCGAGGACGTCAAGCGCAAGCAGGTCGCCAAGATCACTGCGACGGGCGCGAGCGATCAGACGGTCAAGCGTCAGCCGGTCGTCAAAAAGGTCAAGATCGGCGCGAACGATCCCTGTCCCTGCGGCAGCGGCAAGAAATATAAGTATTGCTGTCGGGATAAGGACGAGGCGAAGCAATGAGTTTTTATGTAAACCGCGTGGGTACGCTTGAGTACCTGACCAGCGATTTGTTACAGGGAACGGCGCACTGCTTTTCCACCCGCTACGGCGGCGTCAGTGAGGGGGAGCTGTCCTCCCTGAACCTCGGGGTACACCGCGGCGACCGTCCGGAAAACGTGCTGGAAAACTACCGCATTTTGGGCAGAGCGGTCGGCTTCGAGCCGAGGCAGACCGTCTTTACCCGTCAGATCCATTCGGCAATCGTTGAGCGCGTCGGCAGGGAACAGTGCGGTCGGGGACTGATCGTTCCGACCGAGGAGGGCTGCGACGGGCTGGTGACGGACGAATCGGGCGTTGCCCTGACGGTTTTTTCCGCCGACTGCACGCCGATTCTGCTTTATGATCCCGTCAGGCGCGTGATCGGCGCGGTCCATGCGGGCTGGCGCGGGACGGCGGCGGGCATCGCGGAGAAAGCAGTGGAAAAAATGCGGCGCGAGTTCGGCTGCACGCCCTCGGACCTCCGTGCGGCGATCGGTCCGTGCATTTCGCAGTGCTGCTTTGAGACGGATGCCGACGTTCCGAATGCAATGCGTGCAGCTCTCGGTGCGGAGGCGGAGAAGGCGATTCGTCCCGCAGGCGAAAAATATTATGTAAACCTAAAAGAATGTAACGCCCTTTGGCTGCGCCGTGCGGGTGTGGAAATGATCGACATTTCCGCCGACTGCACCGCCTGTCAGCCGGAGCGTTTTTGGTCGCATCGGCGGGTCGGCAATCACCGCGGCTCGCTGGCTGCCGTTATCATGCTGCAAGGAGAAAGAACGTGAAAAAGCTGATCGCCGTGGGCTTGCTGCTGGCGCTGCTGCTCAGCGGCTGCACGCGCACCCCTGATTCGGAACAACCCCAGCCGACCGAGACGGAGACGACCGAGACGCCCTCCGAGACGGAACAGACGAGCGAGCCGCTTGCCTCCAAGGAGGACGGCAGCTTCGGCTTGTCCTATCTGCCGGAGTACGGCTTGAACCCCTATCTCTGTCTTGCAACGGTCAACCGCGCGGCATTTTCGCTGCTGTACGAGAGCCTGTTCGTCGTCTCGGGCGACTTTCGGGCTGTTCCGCAGCTCTGCCGAAGCTTCCGCGTCTCGGAGGACGGAACGACCTACTACTTCACCCTCGTCTCGGGCGTGACCTTCTCCGACGGCACGCTTTTGACGGCGCAGGATGTGGTCGCCTCGATTCAGGCGGCGCGGAACAGCGGCATTTATAAGGCGCGGCTGTCGCACATTTACGACATCTACGCCGACGAGAGCGGGACGGTCGTCGTTCAGCTCGATACGCCGTATGAAAACTTTGCCCCCATGCTGGACGTCCCCGTCGTCAAGGCGGCGAGCGTCGAGGAGGGCACGCCCGTCGGCAGCGGACCGTACTATCTCAAGGGGAATGCGCTCGTGCGCAATCCCAAGTGGGTCGAAACGATCCCCCTGTGCGTCGATGCGGACGCCATCCCGCTCACGCCCGCCGAGACACCGAACGATCTGCGCGATGCCTTCGAATTCGGCGAGACGGACTTGGTTTACTGCGACCCGAACTCCGTCGCTGCAGGCGGCTACCGCTGCGATTACGAGGCATGGGAGGCACCCACCACCGTGATGCACTATCTCGGCTTCAACCTCTACAGCGGCTATTTCGTCAACGATACGCTCCGCACTGCCGTGACCTACGCCATCGACCGCAACGCCCTGTCCAACGAGGTCTATAAGGGCTTCGCGCAGCCGAGTGTCCTGCCCTGTAACCCGCTGTCGGACTACTACGATGAGCAGCTTGCCAAGGACTATGACTACGCGCCTGCCCGCTTTGCCGAGGCGGTCAGCAATTCCAAGGTCACTGTCTCGGACGATTACCTTGGGCACGTCGGGATTCTCCTCGTCTGTTCGGACGACCCCAAGCGCGTCGCCGCAGCCGAGCGAATTGCCGAAACGCTGAAAAGCGCGGGCTTGAGCATCACCGTCAATGCCGTCGATCGCGAACAGTACCTTAAAAATCTGGACGACGGCGATTTTGACCTTTATTACGGCGAGACCCGTCTGACGCCGAACTTCGACCTGACGGAGTTCTTCACGAAGTACGGCAATCTGCAATACGGCTCGATCAACAGCACCGGACTTGCCGCGCTGTGTACCTCCGCGCTGAAAAACTCCGGCAGCTTCTATGAGCTGTGCGGGCAGCTTTTGCAGAGTGCGCCGATCTGCCCCGTCGTGTTCAAGAGCAACGCGATCTTTGTGACACGCGGTATGCTGACGGACATCACCCCGGGCGTGGATTTCGTGTTCCTTCAGACCGAGGGCGCGCGCACCCTCAGCGACGCGGACATCACCTACAGCCCTTCTGAGGAGACACCGACCGAGGACACGACTGCCGAGCCCGTCGGATAAAAACAGCAGGAACGGAGCTTTTCCGTTCCTGCTTCAGCGTGTTGAAGAACCTTCCCCGTGTCATTCCGAGGAGCGAAGCGACGTGGGAATCTCATGCGAAATGTTTCGAATTC
>URWG01000052.1 GCA_900551495.1 uncultured Eubacteriales bacterium | reverse complement strand
TCGCCGCCCTCGAGCGTGAACGGCTCGGCGGGCGAATAGTAAAACGGAACCTGCCCCGCATAATCGGGGTGGTAGTGCAGGATATAGTCGCTGTAGATCGTCTCTCGGTTCCGCGTTACGGAATACATATGGTGCAGCGACACGCCGTTGCCGATGGCGGCAAAGGGGTCGCGCGTGAAGTAAAGATTCGGAATGGGGTCGAGAACAAAATGGGTCTTGTCGCTGCGCAGGGATGCCAGTGAGGAGGCGCCGCGCTGCGGCAGCTCGTCAAAGCGGACGCCCGTCATGGTCTTAAACACCAGCTCGTCCGCCGTCGGCAGGGACAGCAGCACCTCGGTCAGCGCCTCGCGATAGCTGTCGGCGACCGCACCGCTGCGGCGGATGAAGTCCTTGACAAAGCGCTCCTTCAGCTCCGTGCTCTGCGCCAGCGTCTGCGCGGCAAGCTCGGACAGGTAAACGACCTCGACGCCGTTCTCACGCAGGACCTCGGCAAAGCGGTCATGCTCCTTCTGTGCGCCGTGGAGGTAGGGAATGTCGTCAAACAGCAGGCGCTCCAGCGAATTCGGCACAAGCTGCTCCAGCTCGCACCCCGGGCGCTTGAGCAAAACCTTTTTCAGCGGGCTGACCTCGCTCTTCACACAAATTGCCATCCGGCAGCACTTCCCTTCAAAATTGATTTGTGCTATATTTTACCACAACTTTGTTCCAATAACAACCGCATTTTTCATCAAGCGTGCGAATTGTGTAAGAAATTGTTTGATTTTTGGTAAAATATTAGCGTAACCGGTAATAAATATGCAATTCCTGCCTGTCTTGCTTGTCGAAGCGGAAAAAAATTCAGGGGAATCCGGCAGAATGCCGAAAACAGCGGCTCGTTACGGTTCGTTATTACCCGCCGCAGCGTCCGCGGGAGGCACCGTTCCCTCCACGCCGTCGGCGCGGAGTGCGGTAATCCGCACGGGGAGTATGGTATTATGTAAACCTTCGCCCCGCGCATAGACCTTCACGCCGTTGGGGGCGTGACCCGTAAAAAAGCCGTCCTCCGTCTGCTCGAACAGCACCGCCTGCGTCGAGCCGAGCAGAGCGCCGTCAAACGCCTCCCGCAGCCGGCGCGCCGTTTCTCCCGCACGGGCGGCACGCTCCGCCTTCACTGCCTTGGGGATCTGTCCCGCCATGGCAGCGGCGGGCGTCCCGTCGCGGCGGGAATACGGAAAAACGTGCATTGCTGCAAAGCCGCACTCCTCCGCGAACGCCAGCGATTGCGCAAGCTCCTCCTCCGTCTCCTGCGGAAAACCGACGATCAGATCGGTCGTGACGGCGCAGTCGGGGAAATATCGGTGCAGCAGCCGCACGCTCTCCCGATACCGTGCGGTGTCATACTTCCGATTCATCCGCCGCAGCACCGTATCCGACCCGCTTTGCAGACTCAGATGGAACTGCGGGCAGAGATTCCCGCACTGCGACAGGACGCGGCAGAACTCCTCGTCCACGATGCGCGGCTCCAGCGAGCCGAGACGGATACGCACCTGCGGCACGGCGCGGCAGACCGTCTCCGCCAAGGTGACAAATTTGCTGCCGTCGTGCCGCTCCCAGCCCCACGAGGCAATTTCGATGCCGGTTATGACGATCTCGCGGTAGCCCTGCGCGGCAAGCTGCTTCGCCTGTGCCGCGGCAGTCTCGGCGGGCAGCGAACGCACCGGTCCGCGGGCGTAGGGAATGATGCAGTAGGAGCAGAAATTATTGCAGCCGTCCTGCACCTTGAGCATGGCGCGGGTGCGCTCGGAAAGCCCGCCCGCAGGCAGCGCTTCAAACTCCCGCCGACGCAGCGCCTCATCCACGCTGACCCGTTTTTCTCCGTCGCGCGTCCGAACGGCATCAAGCAGGAGCTGCAAAAACGCCTCCCTGCCGCCGCTGCCGGAGATCACATCCACGCCGAGAGCGCGTACCTCGTCCGTGCTCACCTGCGCATAGCAGCCGCAGACCGCCACGATCGCATCCGGATTCTCCCGACGCAGACGGCGGATGAGCGTGCGGTTCTTGCGGTCGGCGACCGCCGTCACGGTACAGGTATTGATAATATACGCGTCGCACGCGCCCTCCTCTGCAGCGGTATGCCCGAGCGCGACGAGCTGCTGCTCCATCGCCTGCGTCTCGTACTGGTTGACCTTGCAGCCGAGGGTGAAAAAGCGAAATTTCATAACTTTTCTCCAAAAATACCCGCCACGCAAGCGAAAAGATTAAGCAAAAAACGAATTGCAATTCTGCCGCCTCGGACGGTATAATACGGTTACTCTTTTCTATTGTAGCAATTTTCGCTGCAAATGTACAGTCCCAACTTTGGAGGAAATAACATGACCGTTCGCTTCGCTTCTCTGGGCGACATCCGTGAGTTTGTCGGTCTGGCAACGCTCCAGCCCTACAACGTCATGGTCTTTGACGGGAACCGCACCGTGAATGCCAAGAGCTTCATGGAGATGTTCACCATTGACTTTGCCCATCCGCTGCGCGTCGATGTCGGAGAAAACGAATCCGTCTTTGCGCCCGTGGCAAAAAAATTCATCTGCGAATCATAACCGCTGCCCCTGCTTCATACGCTTGTACCACGATGAAGCGGGGGGATTTTTTTATGTATCAGCGAATTATTTCTGTTCTGCTCGTCGGGCTGCTCCTGCTGAGCGCAGCTCCGACGGCGTATGCGGCGGGTCCGGAGATTGCAGCGCCGTCCGCCATTTTGATGGACGCCGCCACCGGCACGATCCTTTACGAAAAAAACGCGCACGAAAAGCTCGCGCCCGCCTCGGTGACGAAGGTGATGACGCTGCTTTTGGTCATGGAGGCGCTGGAGAGCGGGCGAATTTCGTGGGGCGACACCGTGACCGCCTCCGAGCACGCCGCCGGGAAGGGCGGAAGCCAGGTCTACCTTGAAGCGGGTGAGCAGATGAGCATGGACGAAATGCTGAAATCCGTCGTCGTCAGCTCCGCCAATGACTGCGCAACCGCGCTTGCCGAGCATATCGCGGGCAGCGAAGCGGCGTTTGTGGAGATGATGAACGCACGCGCCGCCGAGCTGAACCTGACGGACACGCATTTTGTCAACTGCACGGGGCTGGACGACGAGCCGAACGCCGCCGAGCACCTGACCAGTGCGCACGACATTGCCGTGATGTCGCGGGAGCTGCTGAAGCACGACGACATCCGCAAATACACGACCATTTGGATGGACACGGTGCGCGACGGGAAATTCGGGCTTTCGAACACCAACAAGCTTGTCCGCTTCTATGAGGGGACAACGGGGCTGAAAACCGGCTATACCTCTGCGGCGGGACACTGCCTCTCCGCCTCGGCAAAGCGCGACGGCATCGAGCTGATCGCCGTGGTGCTGCACTGCGCCTCCTCGACCGACCGCTTTCAATCGGCGAAGGCGCTGCTGGACTACGGGTTTGCAAACTATGCCCTTGTCAGCGCCGAGCCGCCGGAGGCGCTGCCCGCGATTCCCGTCCGCTTGGGAAAGGAGACGTCGCTCACGCCGATCCTGCAGCAAAGTGCGCCGATTTTGATCGACAAGGCGGTTCAGGCACAGGTAACAAAGACCGTTACCTTGGAGCCGGAGCTGGAGGCACCCGTCGAAGCGGGACAGCAGGTCGGCACGATGACCGTCACCGCCGGAGAAAAAACGCTGGCGCAAATCCCGATCGTCGCCGCCGAGGGCGTGGAAAAATTGACACTTTGGGAACTGACCGCGCAGCTCCTGCGCCGCCTGTGCATGGGAACGGCACCGACCGACCGTTAATAAAAACGCTCTCCGTTTCGGAGAGGCGTCGCAGACTGTCAAAAAAGTCCGTAATCGTCAAAATCGGTTAACAATTTATGGGGTTTTGTTCTCTGCGTTTTGATTTGCAAAAACGGAGAATTCCGAACTTTATAGTCAAAAACAGGCTTGCTTCGCAAGGATTTTGACTTACTGCGCAACTCACGCCCTACCGTACCTATGTACGCCGACGGGTGTGAGTTGCTTGTCTTCCGAACTTTTTCGCAGTCTGTCAGCGTGCCGAAAAGGGTTTTTCGACACGCTGGGGATTCTTGATGAAATATTTTCATCAAGAATCCGTATTACGCCGTTTTTTCAGCCGACCACTGCATCCAACGTCGATTTATCCGAAAAACGGACGACCATGCGGTTGGGGAGGCACACGATCGGCGCACCGCTGTCGGACGGTGTGCGGCGCATACAGTCACGATTTGCACAGGACGCAGCAGAGACGCAAACCTTCCCGTCCTCAACACGGAGGACGTTCTCGCCGTATTCGCTCCGCACGGTATATTCGCCGTCCTTCGACAGATCGAGCGTCAGTACAAGCACGCCGTCGGAATATACCTCCGCCGCCGCGCTCTGCGTCGAAAGCAGCGGCAGCAGCACCATGGCGGCGACGCAGAGCAGGCAGAACGCGCCGATCAGGAGAAGCCACGTTTTTGTTTTCATCGTTCGATCACCGTATACTCGCAGTCCTCGGGCGTTACGCCGTCGGTTGCGTGGATTGCGCCGTCCGTCGTGACGAACACCGCCTCAAAGCTCTGTTCCCCGCGCCAAAAATCCGTTGCTCTCTCCAAACCCATCACGAACAGGGCAGTGGAGTAGGCATCCGCCATGGTCCCGCTGTCGGCGATCACCGTCACGGAGGCAAGCCCGCTCTGTGCGGGGCAGCCGGTTTCGGGGTCGAGGATGTGATGATAGGTAACTCCGTCGGCTTCAAAATAACGCTGATAGCCGCCGGAGGTGACCAGTGCCTTCGTGCCGTGAACGGTGAGGGTGGCAATCGACTGCGCGGGGCTGCTCGGGTCCGCGATCCCGATCCGCCAAGCCGAGCCGTCCGGTTTCGTCCCGTAGGTCTGAACGTTCCCGCCGAGGGAGAGGAGAGCGGCGGTCGCACCGTTCTGCTCCAGCAGAGCAACGCAGCGCTCCGCCGCATAGCCCTTCGCGATGCCGCCGAGGTCAATTTCCGCGTCGCCGTGCAGAGAAACGCCGTCATCGGAAAAATCAATACGGTCCGTGCCGACCGATGTCAGCGCCGCGTCAAGCTCCGACCGCAACGGCACCCGCTGCGTCTCGTCGGTAAAGCCCCAAAGCCGAACGAGCGGATAGACCGTCGGGTCAAAGGCGCCGCCCGTCCGATTGCTGTAGGCGACGGCTTGTTCGACCAGCGCTGCCGTCTCACCGCCGACGGTCTGCCCTGCGTTGAGGCGACCGATCTCGCTGTCCGCATCGGTTGCGTCCAGCAGCGCGTCCAGCCGCAGCAGCTCATCCGATACTGCCGAGAGCGCAGCCTCGCTGCCCCACACCTTGACCGACAGGATCGTGTCCATTGCAAAAAGCTCCTTCTGCGCCAGAGCGCCTTCGCCGCAGCCGCCCAGTAAAAGCAGCAGCGCGAGCGGGAGCAGCAGGGAAATCACTCGTTTCATCCGAATCCTCGATTTCTTTCCGCCGAAAGGGGCGTTTTTTTCAAAAACAGTATAACAAATTTGCAAAAAAAGGTCAAATAGTATTTGACAAATTGAGGTTTCGGTGCTAAAATGGATAAGCCGCGTCGAAGAGGTCTTAAGTTGAGGCAGCTCACACCTCCAGAGCGAGACTACAATAAAGGTAGGTGCAATCGAGAATGCAGGCAGTTATCGTTACCGGTGGCAAGCAGTACAACGTCAAGGAGGGCGATGTTATCTACATCGAGAAGCTCGGCGTTGAGGCTGACCAAACCGTAACCTTCGATCAGGTGCTGGCAGTCGTGGACGGTGAGAACTCTAAGTTCGGCGCTCCCGTTGTGGCAGGCGCTTCCGTCGAAGCAAAGGTGCTGAAGAACGGCAAGTCCAAGAAGGTCGTCGTCTTCAAGTATCGCCCGAAGAAGGACTCCAAGTCCCTCCGCGGTCACAGACAGCCCTATACCAAGGTGCAGATTGAAAAGATCTCCGTGTAAGTATGACAAGGGTCGAAATTTTCAATCAAAACGGCAGAATTAACGGTTTTGCCGTCTCGGGGCACAGCGGATATGCCGACGAGGGCAGCGACATCGTTTGCGCTGCGGTTTCCTCGGCGGTCACGTTCGCGGAATGTACCATCAATGACGTGCTCGGCAACCACGCCAACACCAAGGTCATTGAAGACGAGCCCCGCGTCACCCTTACCATCCCGTCCGTCTGCGACGATGAAGACGCAGTACAGGCGGTGCTGACCGGCTTTATGCTGACGGTCTGCTCGCTGCGGGATGCGTATCCTGATTATATCGAAGTTATGGAGGTGTAACAAATGCTGAAAATCGGTTTTCAGTTCTTCGCTCATAAGAAGGGCGGCGGTTCTACCAAGAACGGTCGTGATTCCGAGTCCAAGAGATTGGGCGTGAAGCGCGCAGACGGTCAGTTCGTTCTCGCGGGCAACATTCTCGTTCGTCAGAGAGGCACGCACATTCATCCGGGTACCAACGTCGGTATCGGCAGCGATGACACCCTGTTCGCAAAGATCGACGGTCATGTTCGGTTCGAGCGCAAGGGCAAGGATCGCAAGCAGTGCTCCGTCTACGCAGTCGAGCAATAAGCAGCTATACGGAATCCCGAACATAAACCCTTATGTTCGGGATTTTTTTAAAAGGCAGCGACGAAAAGAAGGAGAAAAGTGCATGACCGATACAGATGGCTTGCCGATTCGCCGACCGACACGCTTGGCAGAGTACGATTACTCCTCGGACGGTGCCTATTTCCTCACGGTCTGTGCGTTTCATCACAAATGTATCTTTTCCAGCATTGTAGGGGGCGGCGTCCTCGACGCCCCGCTGTGTGAGCTATCGTCTTTGGGCAAGGTCATTGAAGCAAACCTGCTGACAGTAATCAAACGGTATCATCACTTAATTCTCGATCATTATGTAATTATGCCGAACCATATTCACATCTTACTGCATACCTGCGGGGCGTCGAGGACGCCGCTCCCTACAAGCCCTCCTGTTAACAGGAAAGCGAATGCCGTTATCCCTGCCTTGATCGGCACATGGAAACGCTTTTCGCAGAAAGAAGCGGGCTGTTTGCTTTTTCAGCGTTCCTATTACGATCATGTCATTCGCAATGAGCATGACTTTTTCGTGCATTGGGACTATATTGAGCACAATCCCGCACGCTGGCTTGAAGATGAGCTGTATCTGGAAGAAACGGAGAAATGCGATGTTTGTAGATAAAGTCAAAATATATGTAAAAGCCGGCAACGGCGGCAACGGAGCGGTAGCGTTCCATCGTGAGAAATATGTTGCGGCGGGCGGTCCCGACGGCGGCGACGGCGGTAAGGGCGGCAACATCGTCCTGCGCGTCAACGACAATCTCTCCACACTGATGGACTTCCGCTACAAGCGCAAATACACCGCTTCGCCCGGTCAGGACGGGCAGGGCGGTCGGTGCAGCGGCAAGCGCGGCGAGGACCTTGTGATCCAAATCCCGCGCGGCACGGTCGTCCGCGACGCTGAGACGAACGAGGTCATCAAGGATATGTCCGACGATGCCGATTTCATTCTCTGCAAGGGCGGTCGCGGCGGCTGGGGCAACAAGCACTTTGCCACGCCGACGCGTCAGGTGCCGCGCTTTGCAAAATCCGGTCTGCCCGGCGAGGAGCACGAGGTCATACTGGAGTTAAAGCTGCTGGCAGACGTCGGACTGGTCGGCTTCCCGAACGTCGGCAAGTCCACACTGCTGTCCGTGACCTCCAATGCCCGCCCGAAGATCGCCAATTACCACTTCACGACCCTCTATCCGAACCTCGGCGTGATCTACGTCGATGAGGGCGTTTCCTTCGTCATGGCGGATATTCCCGGCATCATCGAGGGCGCTGCGGAGGGTGCAGGCTTGGGACACGATTTCCTGCGCCACATCGACCGCTGCCGCCTTTTGGTGCATATCGTCGATGTCTCCGGCTGCGAGGATCGCGATCCCGTGGAGGACTTTGAGAAGATCAACGCCGAGCTGCGGGAATACTCCGCCGACCTTGCCGCGCGTCCGATGATCGTCGCGGCGAACAAATGCGACCTCATTCCGGAGGGCAGCGACAATTTGGAGCGTCTGCGCCGCTATGTGACCGAGCGCGGCTATGAATTCTACGAAATTTCCGCCGCGACGACACAGGGGACAAAGCCTCTGATGCGTACGATCGCAACCAAGCTGCGCGAGCTGCCGCCCGTGACCGTTTACGAGTCGGAGTATGTCAAGCCGCTCGCCGAGGCAGGGAAGGCATCCGATCTCTCAATTGAGCACATGGATGACCTTTGGATCGTTTCGGGCAAATGGCTCCGGCAGCTCATCGGCGACATCAACTTTGCCGACTATGAGTCGCGGATGTACTTCGACCGTCAGCTCCGCAAGAGCGGGCTGTTTGAGCGATTGGAGGAGCTGGGCATTGAGGACGGCGACACGGTAAGCATTTACGATTTTGAATTTGACTACGAACGCTGAAGGAACATTTTGCCGTCCTGCGCGGGCAGCAGCGTATACGCAATGCGTGCAATTTTCAAATTGTTTTGACTTCATTCACAGTTTCTTCAAAATTCGCCGCTATAATCGCAAGTGTAAGGAACACCCCCCGTTCCTTATGATCCATCTTTTCATTTATCTCTCTTTATTTTTCTCTCTCGTTTCTGTTGCGAATTGCCGATCGTCCTCCCCTCGGACGGTCGGCAATTTGCGTTCTTTAACGGATTGACTTCCGCAGAAAAGCTGGTATAATCAGCAGTGCCCGTTTCGTGTCGAACAGGCGCAGGAAATCGGAGCGGAGTGTGAGTATTACGGAAAAGAATTCGATCGATATGACCCGGGGACCGCTGGGACGGCAGATTTTGTCCTTCAGTATCCCGCTGATGCTGACAAACCTGCTGCAGGTCCTCTTTAATATGTCCGATATTGCCGTGCTGGGGCGCTTCGCCGGAGACGATGCGCTGGGTGCGGTCGGCTCAACCTCGACGCTGATCTACCTGTTTACCGGTCTGCTGATCGGTTTGGGCAGCGGCGTTAACGTACTGTGCGCCCGCTATTTCGGGGCGCGGAATCAAAAGGACCTCTCCGAAACGGTCCACAGCTCGATCCTCGTCTGTCTTGCCATGGGAATCCTCGTGCTGGCGGTCGGCGAGGTGTTCTCAGAGACGTTTCTCCGTATCCTGAACACGAAGGACCGACTTTTGGACGGAGCTGCACTCTATCTCAAGATTTATTTCCTCGGCGCGCCCGCCGTTGCCCTGTACAATTACGGCAGCGGCGTGCTCAGCGCGATGGGCGATACCCGCAGACCGCTGATCTACCTTGCGATCTCGGGCGCCTGCAACATCGTCCTGAATGTTTTCTTTGTTGTCGTCTGCAACATGGACGTGGACGGCGTCGCCATCGCCAGTATCTTCTCCCAGTACCTTTCGATGGTCCTGATCTTCCTCCCGCTGCTGCGCGGTATCGACATCTGCAGGTTCTCCTGGAAAAAGATCCGTTTCCATGCGGATAAGGTCAAAAGCACCCTTGCGCTCGGACTTCCCGCGGGCTTACAGCACGCAATCTTTGCAGTCGCCAACCTCTTTATTCAGGCGGGCATCAACTCCTTCGACGCAAGCGTCGTCTCGGGTAACTCCGCCGCGTCCAATGTCGATTCCATCATTTATAACGTCATCAACGCCTTTTATATGGCGGCGGCAAGCTTCATCGGGCAGAACTACGGCGCGGGCAACAAAAAGCGCGTCCTGCGCACCTTCTGGATCACGACCGCGTTTTCCTTTGTCTCGGCGCTGGCGCTGGGAATTCTGTTTGCCGTTTTCGGGCGCAGCTTCCTGCGTATCTTTACGGACTCCGAGACGATCGTTGAGGCGGGAATGTACCGCGTCGTCATTCTCGGGCTGTCCTACTGCCTCAGCGTCTTTATGGACCTACCGATCTCTGCCTGCCGCGGACTGGGAAAGACGCTCGTGCCGACGATTTTCGTCATTCTCGGCTCCTGCGTGTTCCGCGTGATTTGGATCTACACGGTCTTTGCGTGGTTCGGCACGCTGACCTCTCTTTATATGCTCTACGTTTTCTCGTGGGCGCTGACCGCGCTTGCCGAAACGCTGTATTTTATCCACTGCTATCGCCGCGCCGTCTTTGACCATCCGCTCACGGCGCAATCCGTTGAGAAGGGAAGTGCCGCGCTGTGACACGCACCGAGCTGTACGATGTAACCGTCCGACTTTGCAGCGACCTGATTCGCGCGAAGAGCTGCTCCGGCGAGGAAGGAGAGGCTGCCGCCGTCGTTCGAACGGCAATGCAGCGCCTCGGCTATGATGAGATCGTTACCGACCGCCTCGGAAATGTAATCGGCTGTTTTCACGGCAAACGCTCCGGTCCGCGCATTTTGCTTGACGGACACATCGACACCGTGCCCGTCGAGGAGCCGCAGCGTTGGAGCTTCGACCCCTTCGGCGGCGAAATCACCGCTGATCGCGTTTTGGGCAGAGGCGCCACGGATATGAAGGGTGCTGTCGCGGCAATGGTCTGCGGCGCTGCCTATTTCGCACAGAACCGCGATTTTGCGGGAGACATCTACGTCGCGGGTGTCGTCTATGAAGAACTGTTTGAAGGCGTTGCCCCGCGCGAGATCAGCGCATATGTCCGACCGGACTATGTGGTGATCGGCGAGGCGACCGAGCTGAATCTGAAGATCGGACAGCGCGGCAGGGGAGAGCTGGTCCTTGAAACCGTCGGCAAGCCCGCCCATTCCGCCAATCCCGAAAAGGGCGTCAACGCAGTACGGCTGATGCAGCGCCTACTGTCGGAAGCAGAAGCGCTGCCCGTGCGCGAGCTTCCGACGCTCGGCAAGGGGATTCGGGAGGTGACGGACATCATTTCCGCGCCTTATCCCGGCGCTTCGGTCCTGCCGGAGCGCTGCACCGCGACCTTTGACTGCCGTCTGCTGACTGGCGATACGCCCGAGAGCGTTCTTGCACCGATTCTGGCACTGATCGACCGTCTGCACGCAGAAAACCCCGATTTTCGCGCCTCGGCATACTTCCGCTCGCAGACAATGCGCTGCTATACGGGAAACGACATCTCGGCAATACGCTTTTTCCCTGCGTGGGAGTTCCCGCCCGACGCGCCGTTTGTCCGCGCCGCCTTTGACGCGCTGGCTCCGCTGTCGCCGAGGCTGACCTACTACTCCTTCTGCACTAACGGCAGCCATTACGCAGGCGAAAAGGGGATTCCGACCGTCGGCTTCGGTCCATCGATCGAAGCGCTCGCGCATACGGTAGATGAATACGTCACGATCGACCAGCTTGAAAAGAGCGCGTGGGGCTACGGCGAGCTTTGCCGCGCCCTCAGCGGGCTTGCCGCTTCGGAGGAGAAAAGATGACCTATCAAAAGATACTTCTGACCGCGTTTGAGCCGTTTGACGCGACGGGGACAAACTCCAGCTTGGAGGTTTTGCGGCGGCTTGGGAGGACGTGGGCGGAAA
>URWG01000051.1 GCA_900551495.1 uncultured Eubacteriales bacterium | reverse complement strand
GCACCGGTCGCATTGCGCATCGTCGCCTTTGAGGGCGGGAGCAGCAGCATTTGCCGCCGATCCGCTGCGAAAACGCCGTGCGAGCCGAGGGAGACAAAGACGCGGTGCAGCCCCGTTTTCAAAAGCTCCCGTGCGGCGCGGCAGAGGCTTTGCTCATTCGAGATGGCAACGCCGGAAAGCAGCTCCGCCTCCAGCCGATTCGGCTTGAGGGTGTGCAGCCTGCCGAGCAGCGGACGGAGCTTTTCGCCCTTGATCGTCGAAACGGGATCGGCAAAGATCGGTGCGGTGCAGTGCAGACAAAGATATTCCAGCGACTCGGCAGGAAGATTGGTATCCACCAAAACGACCTGTGCATTATTCAGCAGGGGAAGATTGCTCTGCAAATACGCGGGGGAGATTCGATCGCAGATTGCCATATCGTTCAGCGCCAGCGCCATGTCGCCGTCCGGACCGCAGATAAACAGGTAGGTCGAGGTCGCCGCGTCGGGGACCTGAAGCGCGTGGGTGATGTCGATCCCCAGCTCACCGGACGCCGCCGTGATGCGCTGACCGAAAAGGTCGTTGCCCAGTGCGGTCAAAAAGCGGACGTCCACACCGAGAAGGCTCAGATTCCGTGCGATATTCTGCCCGACGCCGCCGAGACTCATCGTGACCTTGCCCGGGTTGGAGTCCTCGGCGACCAGTGCCGCAGCGGAAACGCCGCCGATGTCCATATTCGCGCCGCCGACGACCGCCGCATAGCTCCCGCTGCGCAGGACGTAGCCCTTTCCGGCGATGTAGCCCTTTTTCATCAGGTTGGAAATGTGTACGGCGACCGAGGAGCGGGTGATACCTGCCATTTCCGCAAGGCGTTCCTGCGAGATCATGGGGTCTGCCTCGATCCATTGCAGGATCTGCCGTTCACGCTGTGTCATGCTATCACCGCCTAAGCATAAATTCATTTTCTAATCACATGCTTATTATAACGCGGATTTCGGAATTGTCAATAGGGCTTCGGAAAATTTTTCGGATTTCCGTCCGGCTGAAGCTGTTTTTCCAGCCAAATGACGTCGTACCATTGTCCGAGCTTGTAGCCGACCGACGGAAACCGCGCCGTTTCGGTGAAGCCGAGCGCATGATGAAAGGCAACGGAGGCTTCGTTAGCAGAGGTCACAACGGCAAATAGTCTGCGATAGCCAAGCTCGTTCAGCGCCGTCTCAAGCCTTTGATAGAGCTGCCTGCCGATGCCGCGCCGTCTTGCCTGCGGAGCGAGGTAGCAGGAAATCTCCGCGTTCCAGCGGTACGCGGCACGCTCAAAGGGCAGACCGGCATAGGCATAGCCGATCACCTTGCCGTCCTCCTCGCATACCAGCCACGGAAGAAGACGCCGATGCTCCTGTAACCGCTGCCGAAACGCAGCCTCGCTCGGCACCTCATATTCAAAGCTCACCGCCGTATCCCGCACAAACGGCGCATAAATTTCAAGCATCGCGGGAACATCGGAGAACACCGCGTCACGAATGGTCAAAGCAACCGCCTCCTTTTTCTGCATTGTAGCAGATTCGACCGACTGCGGCAAGAGCGAAAACGGGGCTTGCAAAAAATAGAATTTTTGGTATAGTAGACTTACATTCGGCAACGGAAAGGAGACTTGCTGTGAATGTCGTAAAAAAGCGGCTGCTGCCCGGACCGCGCATTGCAAAAACGGCGCTGGCAGTCGCCCTTGCGGTACTTCCCGCACGGCTGCTGACCTCGGAGCCGCTGTCGCTGTTCTATGCTGCCTTCGGTGCGCTGATCGCAATGGAGACGACGGTTTCCCGCGCCCTGCGGCAGGGCTTGACCCAACTGATCGGTGTCGTCTGCGGTACGCTGCTGGGCTATGTCTCCGTGCTGCTGTTTGCGCCGCCCGCACCGTTTTGGGTCATCGGCTTGGGCGTGTTTTTGTTGCTGTTCCTGCTCAACGCCCTGCGGCTGAATTTTTCCGCCTCGCTTGCCTGTATTATTTTTCTCTCTGCCTGCATGGTGCCGACGGAGAACGTCGTCGATGACAGCGTGAAGCGGCTGCTCTGTACGGCGATCGGGCTGGCGACGGCGCTGCTCGTCAACGTCGCGATCCGCCCCTATAACAATCACCGCCGTATCCTCACGCTCCTGACGCAGCTTAGGCAGCAGATACCGCAAAGCGCAGCGTCTCTCGTCGGACAGGAGCGAATCCCCGAGCTTCAGCCGCTGGTGGAGCTGCTGCGGAGCTTGGACAGGGAGCTGGAGCTGTACCATTCACAGCGCTTTTTCCGTAAAAAGGACGATGAGGCGGTTCTCGGCGGCTGCTGCCAGCTTGCACAACGCATGGTGCAGGAGCTGGAGGTCCTCTGCGGCATGGACTCGCTGGGGGCGCTGAGTGAGGAGAACGCGGAACGGCTGCGGCTGCTCGGCGAGGAGCTTCCGACCTCGATGCGGCGGCACTGCGATCCGAACGATACCGTTGTGATGAATTACCATTTGGAAAAGCTCCTGACTGCCTATGATTATTTGGGCGGGCTGATGGGCGAATAATACTGATTCTTGATTAAAATATTTAATCAAGAATCCCCAGACTGTCAAAAAAGTTCGTAATCGTCAAAATCGGTTAACAATTTATGGGGTTTTGTTCTCTGCGTTTTGATTTGCAAAAACGGAGAATTCCGAACTTTATAGTCAAAAACAGGCTTGCTTCGCAAGGATTTTGACTTACTGCGCAACTCACGCCCTACCGTACCTATGTACGCCGACGGGTGTGAGTTGCTTGTCTTCCGAACTTTTTCGCAGTCTGTCAGCGTGCCGAAAAGGGTTTTTCGACACGCTGCGGCGTCCCGCTACGGCGGGACGCTTGCTTTTTTCTGCGCGATATGCTATATTGGAGCAAGAATGAAAATGGGGGATTATGACATGAAAATCGTCATTATCGGCGCGGGAAAAATCGGCGTCACGCTGGCGGATCAGCTCGCACGGGAGGGACATGAGATTACCGTGGTCGATCATGCCGCCGCAACGCTGGAGCCGGTGTCCACGCTGGACGTCATGACCGTCGAGGGCAATGGCATTTCCATCGAAACGCAGGTTGAGGCGGGCGTTCCGAACGCCGACCTCGCGATTGCCGTCATGTCCACGGACGAACAGAACCTGCTGGCGTGCCTGATCGCGAAAAAATTGGGCGTCGGCAACACCATCGCCCGCGTGCGCAACCCCGAATATTCGACGGGCATCCGCATGGTCAAGGACGACCTCGGTCTGAGCATGGCGCTCAACCCGGAGCTTGCCAGCGCGTCGGAAATCGCGCGCATTCTCCGTGCGCCTGCCGCCATCAAGATTGATACCTTTTCAAAAGGTCGCGTAGAATTACATAAATTCCGCATTCCCGACGGCTCCGTCCTCAACGGGATGCAGCTCACGGAGCTGGGCAAGCTGCAAACGGGCGTCCTGATCTGCGTGGTCGAGCGCGGGGCGCATGACGTCTTTATCCCCTCCGGCTCGTTTACGCTGCTGGCAGGCGACCGTATCAGCTTCGTCGCCAAGCCCAAGACCGCCTATAAATTTTTCCATAAAATCGGTGTCGAAACAAATCCCGTCAAGCGCGTCATGCTCATCGGCGGCGGACGTATCAGCTATTATCTGGCGCGTCAAATGCTCGATTTCGGCGCGAGCGTCAAGATTATCGAGTCCAACCGCACGGTGTGCGACGACCTTTCCGAGCGCCTGCCCGACGCGTCGATCATCCACGGCGACGGCACGAACGAAAAGCTGCTGGCGGAGGAGGGCATTGCGAAGATGGACGCCGTTGCGACCCTGACCGGCATCGACGAGGAAAACGTCCTGATGAGTCTCTATGCCCGCAGCGTCTCTGACGCGAAGATCGTCACGAAGATCAACCGCACGACCTTCTCCCACATCATCAAGTCCATGGACCTCGGCAGCGTGTTCCACCCCCGTTACATTGCAGCCGACCATATCGTCCGCTACGTCCGTGCGATGCAGAACTCCCTCGGCTCGAACGTCGAGACGCTCTACAAAATCGTCGGCAACAAGGCAGAGGCGCTGGAATTCCGCGCGACGGCAAAGTCCCTCGTCTGCGGCAAGCCCCTGATGGAGCTGCGTCTGCGCCCGAATCTGCTCATCGGCGCCATCAATCGCGGCGGAAAAATTCTCACCCCCGCCGGCCGCGACACGATTGAAGCAGGCGACACCGTGATCGTCGTCACCTCCGCCACCGGTCTGAACGATCTCGACGACATCATTCGCTGAGCGGAGGCGGGCTATGAATTACCGAATGATCCTGTCCATTTTGGGACATGTCCTGTTAATTATCGGTGCGGCACTTGTGCTGCCCTGTATCGTCGCGCTGTGCTACGGCGAGGACCTGCTCCCGCTGCTGGCGACGGTCGGCATCTGCGCGGTCGTCGGCGTTCTGCTGATTCTCCTGCGTCCGAAGCGCAACCGCACCATGCACGCGCGCGAGGGCTTTGTGATGGTGTCGCTGTCGTGGATCGTCATTTCGCTGGTCGGTGCGCTGCCGTTTTTCTTCTCCGGCGCGATCCCGTCCTACATCGACGCGGTGTTTGAGACAGTCTCGGGCTTCACGACCACGGGTGCAAGCATCCTGACCGCGCCCGAGGCAATGCCGCACGGACTGCTGTTTTGGCGCAGCTTTACCCACTGGCTGGGCGGCATGGGCGTGCTGGTGTTCATGCTGGCGGTCGTGCCGCTCTCGGGCGACAGCATTTACCTCCTGCGCGCGGAGTCTCCCGGTCCGTCGGTGGGCAAAATGGTGCCGAAAATGCGCACCTCCGCGCTGATTCTTTACGCGATCTATTTCGTAATTACGCTGCTGCAAATTCTTGCCTACCGCCTCGGCGTATGGCTCGGCTGGGGCAATATTTCGGTGTTTGACAGCTTCTGTCTCGCCTTCGGTACGGCGGGCACGGGCGGCTTTTCCCTGTCGAGCGCGGGCTTGGCAGCCTACTCGTCCTACGAGCAGACGGTGACGACCGTGTTCATGCTGATGTGCGGCGCGAATTTCTCCGTCTATTTCTTCCTGATCTGCCGAAAATTCAAGCTTGTGTGGAAAAATTCCGAGCTGAAGGCATATCTTGCCATCGTTTTTTCCGCCATCGCGCTGATTACGCTGAATCTGATGCTCAAGGGCGGGTATTTTACCGATGTCCGCTCGGCGATCCATCACGTCTCCTTCTCCGTCGGGTCGATCATCACCACGACCGGCTACGGCACGGTGGATTTTTCGCTTTGGCCCGAGTTTTCCAAGGGGATTTTGCTCGTGCTGATGATTATCGGCGGCTGCGCAGGCTCGACCAGCGGCGGCATGAAGGTCAGCCGCGTGATGATCCTCATCAAATCCGCCCGCTCCGGCGTCCGCCATATGCTCCACCCGCACTCCGTCGAGGTCATGACGATGAACGGCAAGCGTGTGGATCGGGACGTGATCGACGGCTCGTTTGCTTTTCTCGCGGTCTATGTGCTGATCGCGGTGTTCTCCATGGTGCTGCTGTCGCTGGATAATCTCGGCGCGGAGACGTCGGTCAGCGCGGTCATGGCGACGCTGAACAACATCGGTCCGGGCGTCAGCTCACTCGTCGGACCCTGCGGCAGCTTCAGCGTTTTCTCCGATCTGTCCAAGCTGGTCATGATCGCCGACATGCTGTTCGGACGGCTGGAGCTGTTCCCGATGATTATGCTCCTGCGCCCCGCAACGTGGCGTAAGCACGGATAAAGGAAGCGTTATCGGCAAAATCCGTAGGGCGGGGTTCCCCAACCCCGCCGCGTGCAGAAAGTATTGTTAAGTGAATAGTGAACGGTGAATAGTGAATAGTGAATAATGTCGGTGTGCCTTCGGCACGAATTGAAATTTTGGTCAACCCCTCAGTCAGCTTCGCTGACAGCTCCGGTTGCGGTGCCCAAAATTTCTAATTCGCAAAAGCTCATGAAATTTTGACCGCTGCCCCTCCTTTTTGCTCGCTGTATCCGCCACAGGCGGCGCTCGCAAACGTCCCCCCTTACACAGGGGAGCCTTGGTGCAAACCTTGAAAGCGTCCACCCTTACGCAGGGGAGGCTTGGGCAGGGAAATAACACGCAAACATCACGGCTGCCGTATGAAACGGTGCCGACGGAAAGGAGCATGATCGTTTTGTCATTGCTGTATTGGCTGGAAGGTCTTCGCAACCCCGTGCTTGACGCGGTAATGCAATTCTTCACCTACTTCGGCGAGGAGCTGGTGTTCACGGTGGTGGCGCTGGCGGTATTTTGGTGCGGAAACAAGCGCGAGGGCTACTATCTGCTGTTCGTCGGCTTTGTCGGCACGATCCTGAACCAATTTCTGAAGCTGCTGTACCGCATCCCGCGTCCGTGGGTCCGCGACCCGTCGTTCACCATTGTCGAAAGCGCCCGCAGCGGCGCGACGGGCTATTCCTTCCCCTCGGGACACACGCAGAACGTCGTCGGCACGCTCGGCGGCATTGCCCGCTGGAACAAAAACCGCGTTCTGCGCATTGTCTGTGTCGCCGTCGCGCTGCTGACGACCTTCTCAAGAATGTACCTCGGCGTCCACACCCCGGCGGATGTCGGCGTGTCGCTGGCGGTCGCGGCGGTGCTGGTTTTCGTCCTGTACCCGCTCGTCCGCCTGTGCTGCGAAAATCCGAAGCGAATGGCGCTGCTGCTGGCGGCAATGCTGGCGCTCGCGGTCGCGTTCGTCTGCTATGCGAATTTTGCACGCTTCCCGTCGGACATTGACCCGCAGAACCTCTGCGAGGGACAGAAAAACAGCTTTTCTCTGCTCGGCGCGCTGCTGGGCTTCTGCGTCGCCTACCCCATCGAGCAGCGGTACATCCGCTTCGAGGAAAAGGCGGCGTGGTGGGTGCAGGCGCTCAAGCTCGTGCTCGGCTTCGGCGGACTGCTGGCAATCAAGGAGGGCTTGAAGGCGCTGTTTGCCGCCGTCGGCTTTGCTTGGGTCGGCACAAACGCCATCCGCTACTTCGTCGTGATCCTGTTCGCGGCGCTGGTCTGGCCGCTGTGCTTCCCGCTGCTGCGCCGTTTGGAGAAAAAGAAGTCATGAAGCCTATCCTTTTGATTGTCGCAATTCTTGTTTTTCTGCTGCTGTTCGGCGGCTCCTTTGCCGCGATGTGCTTCGCGTGCCTACACGCGCGCTGGCTGACAAAAAACGTTGACCGCGCGATTCAACATTCAAGCCTGCGGCACTACGAAAAGGAGCTGACCGAGGGCTCCCGTTGGCTCGCGGCGCAGCCCGCCGAGACGGTTTCTGTCACGTCCTACGACGGTCTGAAGCTGGTCGGGCGGTATCTGCCGTGCGAAAATGCGCGGGGAACGCTGCTGCTGTTCCATGGCTGGCGCAGTCTTCCGGAGATCGACTTCGGCTGCGCTCTGCCGTTTTACAAGTCGCTCAGGCTGAACCTTCTGCTCGTCTGCGAGCGGGCGCACGGCGCATCCGGCGGGCGCTTCATCACCTTCGGTATCCGCGAGCGCCGCGACGTGCATAGCTGGGTCGCATGGCACAGCCGACGCTTCGGCGCGGACACGCCGCTGCTGCTCGGAGGGCTTTCGATGGGTGCGACGACCGTGCTGATGTCCTGCGGCGAGCCGTTCCCGCCGAACGTGCGGGGCATTATTGCCGACTGCGGCTTTACCTCGCCCTACGAGATCATGGCAAAGATCGCGCGGGAAAATCACATTCCGCGCCTGATCCTGCCGTTCGTGAGCCTACAGACCCGCCTGTTTGCGGGCTTTGGGCTGAAGGAATATTCGACCCTGACGGCGCTGAAGCACTGCCGTCTGCCGCTGCTGCTGATCCACGGCGAGAGGGATGCCTTCGTACCGTGTGATATGTCGAAAACCGCCTACGCCGCAAGCGCAGCGGAGGACAAGACGCTCCTGACCGTCCCGAACGCGGGGCACGGGCAGAGCTACCTGCTGGAGGGCGACCGCTACCGCGAAACGGTCACGCGCTTTGTTGACCGCGCTCTGAAAGGAACAAACCAATGAATTATGCCGCAATTAAGACTTATGACATTGCAAACGGTCCCGGCGTTCGGTCGGTGATCTTCGTCTCCGGCTGTACGCGCCACTGCAAGGAGTGCTTCCAGCCGCAGACGTGGGACTTCGACTACGGCGAGCCGCTGACTCGGGAGGTCACGGACTACCTGCTCGAAACGCTGGCGCCGCCCGAGATCGCGGGGCTGACCGTGCTCGGCGGAGAACCGTTTGAGCCGCGCAACCAGGCAGGCGTGCTGGCGCTGCTGGAGGCGGTGCGGGCGGCGTATCCGCAGAAATCCGTCTGGGCGTTCACGGGCTACCTGCTGGATGCCGAGCTGCTGGCAGGCAAGGTCGGCGACGCGGAAACGGTCCGCAAGATATTGGCGCTGCTGGATGTGCTGGTGGACGGACCGTTTCTGATCGAGCAGAAAAATTTGACGCTGCGCTTCCGCGGGTCGGAAAATCAGCGTCTCATTGATATGAAAAAAACATTACAGGCAGGGCAGGTCGTGCTGTGGGACGACGGCTATGTCCGCGGGAGGAAGCAATGATGCGTGAGGTAAAGGTCAAAAAGCTCTATGAAAATGCAAAGCTGCCGGTCTACGGGACGGAATTTTCCGCAGGGGCGGATCTCTGTGCCTGTCTTGACGCGCCGGTAACGCTCCGGCCGGGCGAGACGCGCCTGATCTCCGTCGGCATTGCCATGGAGCTGCCCGAGGGCTACGCGGGGCTGGTTTATGCCCGCAGCGGGCTTGCCTCCAAGCGCGGTCTTGCGCCGGCAAACAAGGTCGGCGTGGTCGATTCGGACTATCGCGGTGAATTTTTTGTGCCGCTGCACAATCACAGCGCCGTGCCGCAGACCGTCGAGCCGAACGAACGCATTGCGCAGATGATTATTACGCCCTATCTCACGGCGCACTTTGTCGAAACGGACACGCTCTCCGACACCGTGCGCGGCGAGGGCGGCTTCGGCTCGACAGGGAGAACGTAATGGGCTTTCTACCGCTGAACCGCCGCGAAATGACGGCGCTGGGCTGGGAGCGACCCGATTTCGTCTATGTCATCGGGGACGCCTACGTCGATCACCCCTCGTTCGGGCACGCCATCATCAGCCGCGTGCTGGAAAATGCGGGCTATAAGGTCGCGATCTGTTCCCAGCCGGACTGGAAGGACCCCGATTCCGTCAATGACTTCGGCACGCCGCGTCTCGGCTGGCTCGTCAGCGGCGGCAACATGGACTCAATGGTCAATCATTACTCTGTCGGCAAGCACCGCCGCAAGGCCGATGCCTACACCGACGGCGGCGCGATCGGCAAGCGTCCGGATTATGCGACCGTCGTCTACTGCAACCTCATCCGCCGCACACACCCGCATGAGCCGATCATCATCGGCGGCATCGAGGCAAGCCTGCGGCGGCTGGCGCATTACGATTACTGGTCGGATCGGCTCAAGCGCTCGATCCTGCTCGACTCGCAGGCGGATCTCCTGCTCTACGGCATGGGCGAAAAGAGCATTGTTGAGGTCGCCGACGCGCTGAACAACGGGCTTTCCGTCCGCGATCTGACCTTCCTCGCAGGGACGGCGTACCGCACGACCGAGGCGGACCCCGACGGCGCGATCGTCCTGCCCGCGTATGACGAGCTGCTGAAAAGCAAGCGGCGCTATGCCGAGAGCTTCTACCTGCAATATCAGAACACCGATCCCTTTTCCGCCAAGCGGCTGATCGAGCCTTACGGACGGGAATTTGTGGTGCAGAACCCGCCGCAGATGCCCCTGACCACGGAGGAGATGGACGCGGTTTATGCCCTGCCCTACGAAAACGCACCCCACCCGTCCTACAAAAACGGTGTCCCCGCGATTGCGGAGGTGCAGTTTTCGCTCGTTTCCAATCGCGGCTGCTTCGGCGGCTGCTCCTTCTGTGCGCTGACATTTCATCAGGGGCGCATTGTTCAGACACGGAGCCACGCCTCGCTGCTTGAGGAGGCGGAGCGCATGACGCAGCACCCGCAGTTCAAGGGCTATATCCACGATGTCGGCGGTCCGACGGCAAATTTCCGTCAGCCCGCCTGCGAAAAACAGCGCAAAAGCGGCGCGTGCCCCAATCGGCAATGCCTGTTCCCCAAGCCGTGCAGAAATCTGCGGGCGGATCACACGGATTATGTAAACCTGTTGCGGGAGCTTCGGGCGCTGCCGAGGGTGAAGAAGGTCTTTGTCCGCAGCGGTATCCGCTTTGACTATCTGCTGGCGGACAAGAGTGACGCGTTTTTGCAGGAGCTTGTCCGCTATCACGTCTCGGGGCAGCTCAAGGTCGCGCCCGAGCATGTCTCCGCGCCCGTTCTGCGCCGCATGGGGAAGCCCAAGCACGCGGTCTATGAGGAGTTCTGCCGCCGCTACCGTGCGCTGAACGAGCGGCTCGGCTTGAAGCAGTTCCTCGTGCCGTACCTCATGAGCTCGCACCCCGGCTCGACGCTGACCGAGGCGGTGGAGCTGGCGGAGTATTGCCGCGATCTGGGCTATATGCCCGAGCAGGTGCAGGATTTTTACCCCACGCCCTCCACGCTCTCAACGGTGATGTACTACACCGGACTGGACCCGCGCACGATGGAGCCGGTCTATGTGCCAACCGACCCGCACGAAAAGGCGATGCAGCGGGCGCTGATCCAGTACCGCGACCCGAAAAATTACGCGCTGGTGCATGAGGCGCTGGAAAAGGCGCACCGCACCGATCTGATCGGCTTTGACGCGAAGTGCCTCATCCGTCCGCGCAAGAGCGAAAAGCCCGCCGCAAAGCAGGCATCCGCACCGAAGAAGCAGACAAAACAGCCGCTCACGCCGAAAAAACAGGCGGAGCAGCCAAAGGCACCGACCAAAAAGCAGACGGAACGGGCTGCCGCGCCGAAAAAGCCGTCGCCTGCGGGCAAGCGCGGCAAGCAGCCCGTCCCGCACGGTACCTCCAAACGGCAAACGCCCGCGCCGCCGACTGCGGCACAGCTTGCCCGCGCGGAACGGTATCTGAAAAGCCGCAAAAAATGATAATACTATACTGCAGCGGCGGGTATCGGTGTACTCGGTCACGACGGCAATATGCACATCGTCGAGCTGCTTTTTGTCCACGACGGACGGCGCGCCCATCATGACATCCTGCGCGTTCTTGTTCATGGGGAACGGGATGATCTCGCGGATGGACTCCTCGCCCGCCAGCAGCATCACCATACGGTCAACGCCCGGGGCAATGCCGGCATGGGGAGGCGCACCGTAGCAGAACGCGTTGTACATTGCGGGGAACTTCGCCTTCACGTCGTCCTCGCCGAGCCGCACCAGCTCAAATGCCTTAATCATGATCTCGGGATCGTGGTTCCGCACCGCGCCGGAGGACAGCTCCACGCCGTTGCACACGAGGTCGTACTGGAAGGCGTTGATGGTCAGCGGGTCGATCTCGCCGCGCTCCGCCTTTTCCAGAATTTCAAGCCCGCCGTTGGGCATGGAGAACGGGTTGTGGCAGAATTCCAGCTCGCC